>JBGSRG010000407.1:0-1572 GCA_041737685.1 Phycisphaerales bacterium
GGCGGTCTTTGCTGCGGGGGTGCTGGGTACACGCGTGGCGCCCGCCAACCGCCCCGCGCCGACACAGGCCCCGCTGGTGGCGCTGGTGGATCTGGAAGAGGTCATCAACTCGCTGAAGGAGCGCGAAGACCGCGCCGCGGCGATCAAAGCCAAGGCCGCCGAGGCCGATGCACGTCTCAAGCCGATTGAGGAGCGCGTCAAGAGTCTGGCACAGGAGGTCGAGTTGCTGGGTGTTGGCACGCCAGAGCGGACACGCAAGGTCGACGAGTACAAGGAGACGCTGTTTCGCGGTGAGTTTGAGCGGCAATTGGCCGTGAAGGTCATCAGCGAGATGGGTGTGAACATGTTCCGCGATCTGTACCTGAAGGTCGACGCCGCGGCAGAGAGCATCGCCAAGAAGAACGGCTATGACCTGGTGCTGGTCAGCGACGAAAAAGCCGAGATTCCCAGCGGCGACAACGAGCAAGCGCTCAAGCGTGCGATGCTTCTCAAGCGGATGCTCTACGCCAACCCCACGATGGACATCACCCGTGAGATTGTGCAGACGATGAACAACGAGTACGCGGCGTCGTCAAAGTCGCGATGAAGCATCTGGCCGACGAAGCCGGGGTCGAAGCGCTCATCGAGGCGATGGCGGTTGACATTGCTGCGCTCACGACCGATCGGTCGAAGTTGGCGATCATCGGCATCCGGCGCCGTGGCGACGTGCTGGGCGCGCGATTGGCGAAAAAGTTGGGCGTGAGCGATGTTGGCTCGATCAACATCACGCTCTATCGCGATGACCTGAGCGAGAGCGGGGCGGGGGCCAAGGTCGGTCGCACGGATCTGCCGTTTGATCTCGACGGGCGGGAGATCGTCCTCTGCGACGACGTGATCATGACGGGTCGGAGCGTGCTCGCGGCGATTCGAGAACTGGTGGACTTTGGCCGGCCCAAGCGGCTGCGGCTGGCGGTCTTGGTGGCAAGGCCGGAGCGGGAGTTGCCGATCCAGCCGGAGCACACGGGCCTGCGCGTCTCGCCGGGAGTTGGCGAGAAAATCGATGTGCGGTTGAAGGGCCAGGACGATGAGGACGGCATCTGGCTGAACCCGTGCGGGTGAAGCTTGTGTGATTGATGTTGGGGGCAGGAAGGGGCAGAGGCTGCACCGGGCGGCTGATTCGCTCCAACGGCTATCGCCGCACACTTGCTGAAGTGCTTGCTCTCAAACCCGCAAAGGCACAAGGGCGATCCCACCGTTGACCGCTTCGATCCGGTCCGGCGGGCTGATGAACAGCTCGATGGCGCGTACGTCGCTCGCGGCGGTGATGACGTTGATGGCGTAGTCGCCCTGATCGCTCACCTGCGAGGGTGAGACTCGCGCGGGGTCATCGGCGTTGAAGGCCCTGAACGCGGTGGAAACATCGATGGTTCCGCCCGAGAGCGTCTGGTCGATGAAGGTGCCCGAGGCTTGGATGCGGTAGACGCGCCCGACGTCGAGGCGATCGGCGAAAACGTCGCCCGAGACAGACATCGCCAGTTCGGTGATGTCGCGCAGGGCGAAGTTGTCGGGATCGTCGTTGCCGAAGAGATAACT
>JBGSRG010000410.1:0-1621 GCA_041737685.1 Phycisphaerales bacterium
TACGAAAGCAACCGCTCGCGGTGCTTGTTGAAGTCCGTGCCCGCCTGCAAGATCGACAGTTGTCGAGCCTCCGCCCGCAGCGTGCCGACCTCTTGCGCCTCCACCTGTTGCGTCTCGGCCTGTTGCGTCTCGGCCTGCCGCACACCGCCGCCCGCCGCTTCCGCTGGCGTTCCGCTCGCCCACAGCGGCCCACCCCGCCGGGCCAGCCACGCCAGCGCTTCTTCCAACTCGTCGGGCTTTCCTTGCATCCGAATCAGAAACGCGTCCGGCGTCACGCCGGCATCGATCACGATCTGACCGGCCAACACACTCGTTTGGCCATCGCCGATCGATCGATCCAACGCCGCCGCCGCGAGCAACGACACCCCGCGAGTCTGCCCATCCTCCAGCATCTCCGCGCCATTCAGGCTCACGGTCACGCACGCCTCACCAGCCTTCACGCGTCGCTGCCGAGGGCCATCGTCCCCTGGGGGCGCGATCATCGTTCGCACATGGACCACAACGCCGTTCCTCAGCGTCGCGCTCACCACGCCGCAGCCCGCGTGCAGCCTGATCGAAGCAACACGCTCCATCGCTGGCTCGGCGGCGAGCAACGGGAGTTGGTCAAATCGGTCAAACGCGCTCACACAAGCCTCGGCGCCAAGCACTTCAGACGGCGGCAGAACCGCCGCGAGCCCTGTCACCAGCAATGTCACCAGCACTTTCGCGAGTGCCCTTGCACTCACAGCCGCAATTCTCCGCCCGCCGCGCCGAGTATGCGGACCGCGCCATTCTGATTCTCGGCCATGCTCGTTCACGCCCGCTCCATTCCACACCGCCCGCGATCGCCAAACGCCCACCGGCGAACATGATTGCCCGCCAAAGAGGGTCTAGCGGTCACCAAGGCCCAGGTTGCGACAACACCGGGCGAAGTTCAGATTCGCTTGACCCCGACGACGAATGATTTCGTCTGCACCCGACCCGCTACACCCATTCACCCCGCCCGCTTCGCCCCGCCGGCCTCGACCGCTCACTTCGCAGTCGAGCGCGGGTCGGCCACAATCTCCAGCGGCACAGCACGCTCCGCAACCGACCTGCCCGTGCCCTTGTCTCGCACGATCGTCTTGAGCACATACCGCCCCACGCTCAGATTCGCTGGCAGGTCAATACGCTGCACAAGGTAGTAATCGCCACGCGGGCTGCGCGACGTGTCCTTCACGGTCTGCTCGGCCTGCCGCCACTGCCGCGAACCGTCGGCATCAAAGAACAATTCCAGTTCCTGGCTCAGTTCCACCGCGTAGCGCGAACTGCCGTCGGTGCCGCGCTCCTCGCGTTGCGAAAAGCCCCGCACCTCGCTGTACACGATCATCGCCGCCGATCGGCCCGCAACAAACCGATTGGCCTGAAAGGGCACAAACCGGCCGAAACTCTCGACCCGGCTGCAAAGTTCGACCGCGCCCAGTTCAATCCCCGTCCTCTGCAGGCTGGGCGAAAGTTGGCCCGCCGCGGCGGAAAGGGTCTGCGCCAACTGCTCCGGCCCGGCCACCGCCGATTCGCTCGACCGAACGTCGGCCATCAACCGCCGCAGACCGTCGATCGCCGCGGCCTGCTCGCCCGGCAATCGCCGCGCCAGATCATCCAG
>JBGSRG010000416.1:0-3770 GCA_041737685.1 Phycisphaerales bacterium
GCGAGCGCCTCTCGCGCCAACGCCAGCCCCTCCACCGCCGCCATGAGTTGCGGACGCTCATCGTCTGACGCGAGCAAAAGTACCGAGACGGGCCGCCCCCCTGCCCCACCCACCCATGCCGCTCCCGAGGTCGTGTGACTCAGAGGCGGGTGGGGATGGCTTGCGCTGTGAACGCCCCACGGTGCCAGCGTGATGAGGTTCTGTCGCGTCTGCACGCGGGCACGCAAGGCTCTTTCAATGGCTTCGTCCGCGCAAACCAGCGCTACCGGCGCATCGGTGGCTTCAGAGGCAACCGAGGCACCCTGCGACCATGAACGATCGAGCCAACTCGCCGCACGAGCGACCTGCTGACCCTCGCAGACCTCCAACACCAGACCGGCGTGCAGTTCCTTGGCCAGTGCCCGGGCCATCGACCAAGCGACCGATTCGCTTCGGCCCGAACTCCAGCCCAGCGCATGAACAATCTCAACCGGACCGTGCATTCGGAGCGACTTGGCAGGCGGAGCGATTCGCGCTGATGTTCGTGCGTGTTTGTCTGTCCGTCGCTTGCGTTCGGCTGGCGTCGCCTTTCGAGCACCCCGGCTGGCCGCCGCGCTCGACGCGGCTGAGCCGCTGCCACCGATCGAGAGTGGCAAGTCCCAAGCGTGCAGGAGTCCCTCCTTCAGCATCCTCGCTCGTTGATGCAGCGTGAAGGGCAGGCCTGTGGGCACGTATCCGACCGCAACGGAGTACAAACCGGTCTGCTGCCCGACCAGTTCCGTCCAGGGCACGGCGTGGGCCACACGCACGCCCTCGTCGGCAAGACCGATCTCCAAACGCGAAATCAACTCGCGCTCGCGGCCCGCAAAGAGACTGTCAACGACCAGAACGGCTCGCATATCACACAGAGCCTAGCCGAACCGAGCGTCGGAGCGCGAACTATCATGGCCCATGCCTACCTGCCGCCGTGTATCGCTCAACGTGCTGGCAAGTTGTGGCACCGCCGATCGCAAGGCTCGAGTCGAGTCCGCTGAACCATGCCAGACCGCTAAGCCAAAGGAAAAGTGCGGCGTTGTCGGCGTTTGGGGCGGTCCTGACCCTGCGGCAATCGCCTACATGGGCCTGTGGGCGTTGCAGCATCGGGGACAAGAATCGGCGGGCGTCGCCGTGAGCAACGGTGCAGAACTCACCGCCGTGACCGGCATGGGCCTGGTTTCAGAGGTGTTTGACCAGCGCACGCTCGCAACGCTGTCGGATGCGGCGGTTCCAGTGTCCAACACCCAGAAGGGTTCGCACCCCGCCGTCGCGTCGGGTTTGCGCCCGCCAGCCACGCCACAATCGATCCCACCCGATCACGCCAACGCCGGACATGCCAATGGTGGACACGCTAGCGCCGGAAATGCCTTCGCCGCAGATGTCCACGGACGAAACGGCCACACTCCTCCCAACCCTGCCCCGGCGTTCACGCCCGGCTGCGGCGCAATCGGTCACAATCGATACTCCACCGCGGGTGGAAGCAAGCCGTGCAACGCTCAGCCGCTATTGGAGAGTTACGTTGGTGGCCAGGTGGCGGTTGGGCACAACGGCAACCTCATCAACGCCGACTCGTTCCGCCGCGCCTTCGAGCGCGCTGGCCATCTGTTCCACACGACCAGCGACACCGAGGTCATCGTCCACCTGCTTGCCTCGCCCGCACAGCAGGCGGCGGTCGATCCGCTCGCCGCGACATTGCGGCACTTGGAGGGCGCATTCAGTCTGGTGATCTTGTTCAAGGACCGGATCGAGGCCGCGCGAGACCCGTGGGGATGGCGACCACTTGTGCTGGGCCGCATGTCCGATGGGCGGCATCTGGTTGCCAGCGAGACCGTGGCGCTGGACGTGGTGGGAGCGACGTACATCCGCGAGATCGAGCCCGGCGAGATTGTGACGATTTCAGACGCGGGCGTCTCGTCTCGACGCTTTACCGAGGCCGTTGAGCGGCCCGCCCACTGCGTGTTTGAGCACGTCTACTTTGCCAACCCGTCGTCGGTGGTCTTTGGCCAAAATGTGCAGACCGCCCGCGAGGCGATGGGCATGATGCTGGCCAAGGAGGCTCCGGTCGAGGCTGACTATGTGGTGCCCATGCCGGATTCTGGACGATCCGCCGCGTCGGGCTACGCGATGGCGAGCCGTATCCCGTACCGCGAAGGCATCGTGCCCAACAGGTACGTAGGCAGAACGTTCATCAAGCCCACGCAGGATCAGCGCAACGCGGCGGTACGGCTGAAACTCAACGTGATCCGCGAGATTGTGAGCGGCAAGCGCATCATCGTGGTAGACGACTCGATCGTTCGTGGGACTACGACGCGGGTAAAGATGAACCAGTTGCGCGAGGCGGGAGCGGTGGAGATTCACCTACGCATCTCGTGCCCGCCGATCCGCCACCCCTGCTACTTCGGTGTCGACTTTGCAACCCGCGATCAACTCATCGCCCACGGCCGAACCGTCGAGCAGATCCGCGCGTATCTGGGGGTCGATTCGCTGCACTATCTCTCGATCGAGGGTCTTCTCGCTTGCGTGAACCGGCCGGCCGAGCACTACTGCACCGCGTGCTACACGGGCGAGTATCGGCTTGACCCGACACACCCGACGACGGACGAGATTGCGACCAGCCAGCTGACGATGTTCTAACGGGCGGTGGACGTGTGTGCTCGCGGTCGAGTCGCTAAGCGCGTCTGGCTCAAGGCAACCACTCATCATTCCACATCATGCCCTCGGGCATCGTTGCGCCGCCGTCCTTCTCTTCCATGCCCGCAACGGGATACGCGCAATAGTCCAGCGAGAAACTGCCCGCGGGGCGATGATTGCCCGACCAGCCCAGACCGCCGAAGGGCAGTTTGCTGCTGGCGCCCGCAGTGCCTGTGTTGATGTTGATGCACCCGGCGCGAACCTGGCGTGCGAATCGATCGGCATCGGCGGACGATGAGGTAAAGAGGGAGGCGGCGAGGCCGAATCGGGTGGCGTTGGCCTGCGCGATCGCTTGATCGATGTCGTCGACGATCGAAATCCGCAGCAGCGGACCGAAGACCTCGTGGTCGCAACCGGGGTCGAAATCGGTGCCCTTCGGATCGAACGCCGCGGTCGAGAATCGATCGACCGCGATGATGGATGGCGACAGGTACCAGCCGCGGCCCTGCGGAACTTCCACGGTTGTGGAAGCCAGCAGCACGCGTGCGCCGGCCTTGGCCCCGCTGGCCCGGGCGCATCGCTCCTGAAAGTTGAAAACTGCCTGCCGAGAGTTGTCGTCGATGATCGGACCCATAAAGACACCCGGTGCCGTCGGATGTCCGATCTTCAACTCGCTGGCCGCGCTCACGATCGCGGAGGTGAGGCGGTCGGCGGCCGCTCGCTGCACGATGACTCTTCGTGTGCAGGTGCATCGCTGGCCGGTGGTGTTGAAGGCACAGCGAACGATTTCGATCGCGGCTTGGCGCAGGTCAGCGTCGGCCATCACGACCGCGGGATTGCTGCCGCCCATTTCGAGCGCGATGATGCGGCCGGGGTAGTCGAGGTTGGCCTCCATGATGCGCCGTCCAACGGGCCAAGAACCCGTGAAGAGCACGCCATCGATGCCTTCGTGAGAAGCCAAACGTGAAGCAACTCTGGCAGCGCCCTGAACAAGGTTGACCACACCGCGCCCCTCGCGGGGCGCGCCGGCCTCGCGTAAGGCCTGCTCGAGCAACTCGACCAGCAACTGGCCAACGCCAGGGGCCTTGTCGCTGGGCTTGAACACAATGGTGTTGCCCATCGCA
>JBGSRG010000444.1:0-2973 GCA_041737685.1 Phycisphaerales bacterium
GGTCGCCCCCGCCGGCGCGATCAGCAGCAACAGCAGCAGTCACCCGCAACGGCCGCGCCGGCCGACCAAGCACCTTCGTCAGACTCGGCACCTGCAGCTTGACACTCGCGGATCGCCCCGCTTCTACGACGAGATCGATCAGCACTTCAGGATTCACGCTTCAGCACTCGGCCCACCACAGAGGCCGATCCCGAGACCGGCCAACTTTTCAGGCCAGCCCAACTTCAAACGCCATTTTCAGAACTTGACTCGAGAGTAACCCGACCATGATGATCCACGAAATCACCAAAGATGCCGGCAAGTACAAGGCACGCAAGCGCGTCGGCCGCGGCACCGGTTCGGGCGGCAAGCGCTCAGGCCGTGGCCAGAAGGGTGCCTCTTCGCGCTCGGGCCACGCCACCAAGCAAGCCTTCGAGGGTGGTCAGATGCCCTACTTCCGCCGCCTTCGGAAGTTCGGGTTCTCCAACTTCAAGTTCACCACCCGTTTCTGGATCGTGAACCTCCGCGCCATCATCGAGCACGCCGACTTTGCAAAGGGCGGCACCGTGAACGCCGAGACGCTGATCAAGGCCGGCCTCATCCGCGATCTCTCGCGTGACCTAAAGATTCTCGGCGACCTCGGCGACCAGAAGTTCGCAGTGAAACTCAACGTCACCGCAGCACGCGTCTCGGACAAGGCCCGCAAGATCATTACCGACGCGGGCGGCTCGGTCACCGAGTCCGGCACACGCCGTGACATGGTTCGTGGCATCGACCGCAACAGCGACGACCGCGGCCCCAAGAATCTGACCAAGAAACTCAATCGTAAGTCACGGGCCAAGATCGCGGCCCCGGTAGAAGAGGCCGAGCAGGCCCCGGACAGCAAGAAGAAGGGCAAGTGAGCGAGCCTCTGGCTGACACTCGTTCGTCGTTCCGTTCTTGCCCGGCTTGGCTCGCCGCTCGCGGGCCAGCCATCGCAGCCGACGGGCGGCCGCTGGGCCGCATGAGCAATACCCCCGCACGGACGCCGACGAAATGATGCAGGCCTTGATCAATGTATTTCGGATCGCCGAGCTTCGGAACAAGGTGCTCTTCACCCTGGCCATGCTCGCGGTCTATCGCTTGGGCCACTTCATTCCCTTGCCGGGCGTGAATCAGCAGGCCCTGCAAGAGTTCTTCCAGAACCAGGTCGAGTCTGGCTCGGTGCTGGGCAAGGCTGCCACGGTCGTCACCATGTTCTCTGGCGGCGCGCTCGGGCAGTCAACGATCTTCGGTCTGGGCATCATGCCCTACATCTCGGCGTCGATCATCTTCCAGTTGCTGGCAACCGTGCTGCCCAAACTCAAGGCACTCCGCAACGAAGGGCCAACCGGCAGCCGCAAGATCCAGGAATGGACCCGACTGGCCACCGTCGGCCTCTGTCTGATTCAGGCCGTTTTCTGGCTGCAATACCTTGGCCGACTCGGACTGGTCTATCCGCAGTGGATGGGAACGCCCTTGTGGTGGGTCATGGCCGTTGCGGCCCTCACCGCGGGCACCGTCTTCCTGATGTGGCTGGGCGAGCAGATTGATAAGTACGGGATCGGTAACGGTGTCTCAATGATTATCGCCGCGGGCATTCTCGCGAACATGCCCTCCGCGGTGGTCTATCTTGCTGACAACTTCGGCACCGAGCCCGACGCCCGCATCGGCGTGCCCGGCCTTTTGTTCATCATCGCGGGCTTTGTGCTTGTGGTCGGCGGCGCGGTCGTCATGACCGTCGCACAGCGCCGCATCCCCATTCAGCAAGCCAAACACACCCGCGGCCGCAAGGTCTTCGGCGGACAACGCTCATACCTGCCGCTCCGCGTCAATCACGGCGGCGTCATGCCCGTGATCTTCTCGTCTAGCCTCATGATCTTCCCGGCGATCGTCTTCAACGCCATCGCCTCAGCCTTCAAGGGCGCAGGTTCTTCGACCGACGCCAGCACGTTCTTTGAGTGGCTGGCCACACAGTTCTCCTTCGGCAACTTTCTGCACGTCATGGCCGAACTGGTGCTGATCTACTTCTTCAGTTACTTCTGGATCACCGTCCAGTTCAACCCTGAAGAGATGAGCAAGAACCTTCGCGACCACGGCTCTTTCATCCCCGGTCTGCGCCCCGGCCCACGCACCGCTGAATACCTCGAAGCCGTAATGGAGCGCATCACCTTCGTCGGCGCGGCCTTCTTGGCCGTCATCGCGCTGGCACCCACCATCATCCACGGTGCTCTGGGCCTGCCGATGAACGTCACGCAGTTCTTGGGCGGCACCGGTCTGCTCATCGTCGTCTCCGTCATCCTCGACTTCATCCAGCGCATTGAGGCCAACCTGCTCATGCGCAACTACGCCGGGTTCTTGAGCAAGGACGACGCCCCCAACCCGGGCCGAGTCCGCAGCGCCCGCCCCCTATGATCAGCTGGATTCTCGCGATTCTCTTGAATCGCACGATTCGTTCGTTTGAAACCTGTTCGGATCGGACTTGAGTCTTTGGCGACTTAAACCCTCCCGAACCCTGCGGAGATCTATGGCCAAGCAAGACGACAAACTGACCCTGGACGCTGTGGTGGAGGAGTCGCTCCCCAACGCGATGTTCATGGTCCGACTCCCCAACAACCACAAGGTGCTCGCATACGTCTCGGGCAAGATGCGGATGAACTACATCCGAATTCTGCCGGGCGACCGCGTGACGGTTGAACTCAGCCCCTACGACCTGACCAAGGCCCGAATCACCTACCGCCAGTGACACTCCTCCTCCGACGCAGACGCCAAGTTTCGGGTCTGCTCTGTGCGAAAAAGCAGTGGTTCGGGTGTACGGAAGCCCCGACCGGACGCGACCATTGGCAAGGGACTGCCTAACATCACCACTGCGCTCCGAGCGTTTGGTAAGGGCAGTTGTTCAAGGGGATGGATTTCAAGCCCCGAGCGAACGATCAGGGCCGATCTGACACCCGTTTCTCGCCCTGTTCTGCCCCC
>JBGSRG010000450.1:0-6285 GCA_041737685.1 Phycisphaerales bacterium
CATCGGCATCGGCGAAGGGTTGTGGACCGCCGGCTGCTGCGGAGCTGGGCTGTTGTGCTGGGCCGGACTACCTGTAGCGTTTGTCGCGTTTGCGCTGCCACCGCTAAACGCCGCTCCGTTCACGGCGGTCCTGCCGGGCACCTGCGGCGAGTGGGTGTGCAGTCGCCGCGCACGGGCCGCGTCAATGTTCCGATCCAGCTTGCCCAGGATGTTCTTGACTTGATCAAACGTGCGGTCAGAGGTGGACATGATCGTTCTCCGCGGTTTCGGTGAACGAGGATCGACCGGCCCCACACCCAACTTGCCGAACTCTCACGCCCGATTACTTCTGCGCGAGAAGTCATGGCGGATCGGGCGGTTGCGGAGTGTGAGGGGGTTGTGCCGCCAGCGACGGCTGCACCGCCCACCCGCCGCGCTGAGCCAACCCTGAAACCGGCCTCAGCGCTTCGTCGGCGTCGAAAACGACCACACATGCCCGAACGGGTCCTCGATCTGGGCATACCGATCGCCCCAGAACTGATCCTCAGGCACCATCACCGACTTTCCGCCCGCGTCCATGGCCCGCTTATACGCCGCATCGCAGTTTGGCACGCACTGATGCAGCACCAGCGGCGTGCCGCCCAGCGCTTTGGGATGCTTGGAAACGCCCTTGTTGTACTCAGGAAAGTCGTCGGCGATATACACGATCGTGCCCGAAATCTCCACTTCGCCGTGCAACAAACGCGGATCGCCCTCACCCGCTCGCACGCGCTCGTGAACCTCCTTCGCGTCGAATGCGGCCTTGTAAAACTCAATCGCCGCGTCGCCACCCTTCACCATCAGATGCGGCCGAACGCCCGGGCCAATATTGCTCATGGCAAACTCCAGAAAGCGTGCTTCCGACTGAACACTCGCGGTGCTTCGGCCCGCCACTACGGCCCGCCGGCCATCTGCCACCCTAAGCAAACGTGCAAAGCACAGGATGACGCATCTCGCCGCAGATGCAAGGCCCTCGCCGCTTGACCGTTATCGCAGCAGGCCTCGATAAAGCCCCTTGGCCGTGCTGGGGCCATTCCGATCCCGCCCCGCCCGACCCGCTTGACCTGCACCCCCGGGGCGAACACCATTGTCCGGTCGTCCGCATCCGGGCGGCACACCTGGTGAGGTGGCTGAGCGGTTAAAAGTACTCGACTTGAAATCGAGCAGACTCGAAAGGGTCTCGGGGGTTCGAATCCCCCCCTCACCGTTTCTGATGGGCTTCGCGCCCCCGCCGACCGCAGGGACGAATCGCAGGAAACAAAGGGGCAGCCCCGCCAAAGCCAGTTCGGCACCACGTCACGGCCCCGCTGGCTCGTCCCCCTCTCGCTCGTCCCGCGCGGGTGATGAACCCGGCTCTTCCACGGCGGGCCGCAAGCCCTCTGACGCTCGCGGCTCCACTTTCGCGAACGGATCCAGATACCCCGGCCCGGGCCCGCTGATGGGAAACGCGTCCGCCGTCGGATCGACCGTCGTCTCTGAATAGACGCCGCGCGGATCAAAGGGCTCAAACTCCAACTTCGCAGCCCCCAGCAGCGTGCCCGTCGCGAAACTCAGATCAACAAGGCCGATCTGATAATCGCTCACGGCCCGCACCTCCGAACGCTGCGCATCGGCCAACCGCGTTGAAGCGTCCAGCACGTCGGTGCTGGTTCTCGCTCCGGCATCAAACTGTCGCTGCTCGGCCTCAAGCGTGCGAGCGGCGGTGATCACCGCCTGCCGCGCTGCCAGAATCCGGCGCCAGCCCAGTTCCACACCGTCGATCGCGTTCAGCACCTCTTGCTCGATCGCCTGCATGCGCGCATCGCGCGTGCTGAACCTCTGTAACCGAGCCAGAATCGCCTGCTGAACCCGAGACCTCGCCGCCTCATTGCCAAGCGGAATCTCGCCGCTCAGCCCCAGCGACCACGACTCAAAGTTGTTCTGCGCCAGTTGTGTGTTCGATCTTCTGAAGGTATCGCCCAGCCCGTTGATCGAGTACGCGTAGTCCAGCGTGAACAACGGCAGCGCCTGGTTCTTGGCAAACTCGATCGTCGAGAGGTCGGCCGCGAGTCGCAACTCCAGTTCCAGCATCTCCATGCGATTGGCCAGCGCCTGCTGCGTCAGTTCAGCGCCGTCGAAACTGAACCGAACCGGATCCGGGTCGGTCGCGATCAGCACCACCGTCTCCGACCCTAAGTCCAGTTCCGGCAGGTTGATGACACGCTTCAACTCGCGCTGCTGCAACAGCAGCGCATTCTCCGCAGAGATGATCGTCTCCAACTGCGCCGCAAGCCCCGACTCGGCCCGTGTCACTTCGATTTGCGCGGCGGCCCCACCGCGCACGAGTGACCGGGCGAGGTTCAACTGCGCCATCGCCAACTCATACTGACGCTGCGCAACGTTAAGATCCCCCCTCGCCGAGTACAGCCGCCAGTACGCCCGATCCGCCGCGGCGATCTGCCGGATGACCTCCAACTTGGTCCGCGCTTGCGTGATCTGGTCGTCATACGCCGCAACTCGGATCGAGTACGTGCTGGCCCGTCGACCGGCGTTCCGCAGCAGCGGCTGCGAAATGGAGAACGACAGGTCGGCGTTGTAACTGGTGCCAAAGGTCACAAACGGGTTGGGCGTCTCGTTGCGACCCTCGACCAAATCCACCGACACCCGCCCGCCCGTGCGAAGCGGCACATCGACACCCGCGCCGAAATTCAGTCCGTCTTGCTGATTCGGCTGCGTGACGTTGAACGTCGGTCGATCCGACTCAAACACCCGTGCCGAAGGTCTGAATATGGCCTCAAACTTCGCCGACTCTTCTCGAACACGCTCGTCCTGAATCACCGGATCAACCAGCGCCACCCGCAGGTCAAGGTTGTGCTCGAGCGCTGACCGCCGCGCAACTTCCAGCGTCAGCGGCACTTCCTTCAGACCATCCAGCCGCGTTCGCGGCCGCTCCATGTACTGCGCAATCTCCTCGGCTGTCGGGTTGGCACGCTGATACTTCGCAGCATCGAACGAGTCGACCGTGCGCAACCGCGACAGCGGCACCTTGCCGCCGTAGTCCTCCTCGATCGGTCCGAGCGGATTGGCACAGCCACGGCCCAGCAGCCCAAGCCCCACAAGCACAAGGGCTCGCGCCCCAACGCCCGCCGCGTGCCCTCTTAACGCGCGGCGTGCCGCCGCGCACCTCACAGTCGCTCCAGGTTTCGATGCATCAGCCACGGATCTCGCTCCACTCACCAGCCCCGCTTGATTCCTACTCATGCCGCAACGCCACGATCGGATCCAGCCGCGCCGCCTTAATCGCCGGAAACATCCCAAAGACCACCCCCGTCGCCACGCTGAAGCCCGCGCTCAGCACAATCGCCCAAAGCGGCGTCGTCGCCTCAGACAGCGGCGAACCGGGAATCACCCGCATCAAGAGCACCAGCAGCCCACCTCCCGCCAGGCCGATCGACGCGCCAAGCAGACAGAGCACCACGGCCTCGACCAGGAACTGAACCAGAATCACCGCTGGCCGCGCACCCACTGCCTTGCGCAGACCAATCTCGCGAGTCCGCTCGCTCACGCTGACGAGCATGATGTTCATGATCCCAATCCCACCAACCAGCAGCGAGATGCCGACGATGCCGAACATGAAAAACGTGAACCCCGCCGCGACGGACTTGAACTGATCGATGAACTGCTGGAAGACGCGGATCATGAACGTGTCTTCCTGATCCGGCGGCTGCTGGCGCATCGACCGCATCACAAACCGAATTTCCGCCTCGGCGTCCTGCGCCTTGTCGGGGCTTGAAAGCTGGCCCCAGCACAGGTTCACCCAGCCGTCGGGGTTCATGATCTCACTGGCAGTGGCAAAGGGGATGAACACCTCGGTCGAGTTGTTCCCGCCGCCAAACATCGCCGAAATCTGGATCGTCTCCACCACCCCGACGATCAGAAACCTGCGGCCGCCGATGAGCAAATAGTCTTCCACCGGATCGATGTCCAGCCCCAGTTCGCGGATGGCCTCTTCGTTGATCAGACACACCGGCCGACGCTCGGCCTCGTCGATCGAGTTGAACGGTCGGCCCATCACCACCGATCGCTGCACGATCTGGTGCCACGTCGGCCAGATGCCCGGCACCGAAACGCCGTCGATCTTCTCCGATGCCGACTCGACCGAGTAGCCGCCGAACCACATCGGGCAGACCAGTTCGATCGAGGGGCACCGATCGGCGATGGCGTTCACCTCTTCCACCGTCAACTGCACGTCTCTCGACGAGACCTTGTTTCGAAGCGACTTGGGCACGGTACCGTCGATAAAGATCCGCTTGGTGCCGATCTTCTCGAACTGGCCGAGCATGAACTGTTCCAGCCCCGTCACGCTCGACACCACGACGATGATCGCGCCCACCCCGATGATCACGCCCAGCGTCGTGAGGACGGCCCGAACCTTGTTGGCCCAGATCTGGCTCAGCGCCAGCACCACGGTCTGAAAGAGCAGTCGCAGGACAATCATGCCGCGGCACCGCCCTTTCCGGAACCACTACCGGCACGCGATGCCGCAGTGTTGCCCAAACCCTGACTCTCGCTCAACGCCCGAATCTGCGCGGCGGCGTTGGCCAGATACTCCCGATGAATCGGGTCGCGATCCGTTGGCAGGTCCGACAGAGTTCGACCGTCGCGAAGCCGAACGATCCGCGCTGCGTGCCCCGCAACGTCCTCCTCGTGCGTCACCACAACGATCGTCTGGCCCGACGCGTGCAGATTGCGAAACAGACCGATGATCTCCCCGCTCGTCCGCGTGTCCAGATTGCCCGTGGGCTCATCGGCGAGCAGAATCGCGGGCTTGTTCACCAGCGCCCTCGCAATCGCCACACGCTGGCGCTGTCCGCCCGAGAGTTGGCTCGGCCGGTGCGTCATCCGATCCTTCAGTCCCACCATGTCGAGCGCCTCTCGCGCCATCCGCTTGGCACGAAACGTGTGCTTGGCCGAGTAGATCAGCGGCAGCATCACGTTGGCCAACGCCGTCAGCCGGGGCAGCAACTCAAAGCTCTGAAACACAAACCCAATGTCCTGGTTCCGCACCGTCGCCAGTTGCGTCGCGTTCAGCCGGTGCGCGGGCCGTCCGTTCAGCACATACGAACCGCGCGTGGGCTTGTCCAGACACCCAAGGATGTTCATCAGCGTGCTCTTGCCCGAGCCCGAAGCGCCCATGATCGCGACAAACTCGTTGCGGTCAATGTCCAGATCGATGCCGCGAAGCGCGTGAATGCGCTCCACGCCGACCCTGTAGACCTTCTCTAGTTGGCGAATCTGAATGGTCATGTCTAAGGGATCATGTCGGAGAGTTGTGTTGCGTGACTCATACAGAGAGAGACGCTTCAACGCCGAGAGTTGATGCAGGCCAAGCCGCGGATCAGTGCCCACGCCCCCCCGGCCCTCCTCCCGGTCCACCACCCGGCCTACTCCCAGCACTTCCGCCGGCGGCACCAGACCCATCCCCTCCAGTCTTGCCCGCATCGCTGTCGGTCGTCGCCGCTGTGCCAATCTCGTCGATCTTCTGTCCGTCCTTCAAGGTCGCCAGAACCTTGTAAGGGCCAGAGACCACCCGGTCACTCTCGCCGAGTCCGCTCAGCACCACCGTCGAGGTCAGATCGCTCGACCCGACCACCACCGGCGTAGCCACGGCCTTGCCTTCGCGATACACGTACACAACCCGCGCAAACGACTTGTTCTTCTGCGACGCGTCAACCCGGGCTCGCGCCGTGTCGGACAGTTCGTCCATCCGGCGGTCCAGCACCGCCTGGCTCGGCACCTTCAGCACGTCCTGCTGCGTCTGCACCTGAATGTCCGTGTTGGCCGTCAGGCCCGCCATCAACTGCTCGCCCTCAGCAAGTTCAAGCAAGATCCGCGTCTCAAAGTAGCCCTTGCCGTCGCGAGAGATCTCCCGCTCGCGCCGAACGTGCTCAACAACCCCCACAAACTCTCGATCGGGATAGGCGTTGATAAACACCTTGGCCCGCTGCCCCTTCTCAACCAGCGACACCGACGACTCGTCCACCTCCGCCTTCATCAGCACCGTCGAGAGATCGCCGATCTTCATGATCGTCTGGCCCACGTTGTTGAAGGTGCCCAGCACCAGTTCGCCCACGTCCTTGTCCAGCAGCGTGATCGTGCCGTCAATGGGCGAGGCGATCACGCAGTTCTGCACGTCTCGCTCGGCCCGCCGAACATTCGCCCGCGCAATCTCCAGCCCATGCTCGGCAACACGCACCGACGCCTCGGCCTGCAGGTGCCCCGCCTCGG
>JBGSRG010000459.1:0-4103 GCA_041737685.1 Phycisphaerales bacterium
TTGGCGATGACGTCCTTGAGCCGATCGATCAGCCCTTTCTCGATGCGTTCATCGAAGAACTTCATGTCGTCGAAGCGTTCGTCGAGGAGTGTCTGGATGAGTTCTTTGATGAACTCTTCGGCGAGGTTCGCGTCGTCGCGCAGATCGGCGAAGGCGATTTCCGGCTCGACCATCCAGAACTCGGCGAGGTGGCGGCTGGTGTTGCTGTTCTCTGCGCGGAAGGTTGGCCCGAAGGTGTAGACGCGGCTGAGGGCCTGGCAGTAGGTTTCGACGTTCAACTGGCCAGAGACGGTGAGGTGGGCCTCTTTGCCGAAGAAGTCGCTGGAAAAATCGACCTGGCCGTATGACCACGCGGGCATGCCGGGCTTCTTGGAAAGTTCTTCGCGCACCTTTCGGGCCGCGTCGCTCTCGCTCTCGGCGCTGGTTCGCGGCAGGGGTCGGAGCATGTCGAGCGTGCTGACGCGGAACATCTGGCCCGCGCCCTCGCAGTCGTTGGCGGTGATGATGGGGGTGTGGACGTAGAAGAACCCGCGCTTGTCGTAGAAGCGGTGCATGGCCATGCTGAGGGTGTGGCGTACGCGAGCGATGGCGCCGAAGGTGTTGGTGCGGACGCGCAGGTGCGCCAGTTCGCGCAGGTACTCAAAGGTGTGGCGCTTGTTGCTGACGGGGTAGGTTTCGGGGTTCTCGACGAGGCCGATGACGCGAATCGCGCCGGACTGTGCGGCGTCGGCGAGAATCTCGACGGCCTGGCCCTTGCCCTGGCTGGCGACGAGCGTGCCGTCAACCTCGACGGCGCAGCCTGTGGTGAGCTTGGCTACCTCGGCGTAGTTGCTCAGGGCTTGCGGACCATCGGCCTTGCAGACGACCTGGATCGGGTCGAAGCAGGTGCCGTCGCTGACGGCGATGAAGCAGAGGCCGCCGTCGGCCTTGGACTCGCGCACGGTGCGAACCCAGCCCTTGATCGTGACGTGTGTGCCGAGGCTTGGCTGGTCGGGGCCGGCTTTGAAAGTCTCACTGACTCGAATCCATGCCATGAACAGACTCCTGTAAGCGACGAAGAAGCGGTTGGGGGGGGGGGGGCGATCGGAGCCTCGCGGTTCCACGTTCCAAGCACTTCTGCGGCGGATGGGGGCGAAGAAAGAAGGGGCGGGATGGTATGGATGGGTCGTTGGGTGGCCTGAGACGGCTCGGTTGGGCGTTGATGACCCTGATTCGGGGGAAACCGGAGGGAAACAGGGCGGGCGATAGCAAGAACCGCGTCGATCGCCCGGCGTCGGTTCTTTGCGGCCTGGCGGCGGTTGCTTTGATAATCGTCATGCCGGGCTTGCACTCGGGCCGAAAGCCTGTCACACTCTCTGTTTGCCTGCTCTCAGATCGTCCGCGGAGATCTCTGATGAAACGAGTCCGCGCTTTCACGCTTATCGAGTTGCTCGTCGTCATCGCGATCATCGCGATTCTGGTGAGCATTCTTTTGCCCGCGCTCAAGCACGCGCGGGCATCTGCTCGCACCGTGATCTGCTTGGCGAACATGAAGCAGATCGGCATCGCGATGGTCGCATATGCCAACGACTTTAAGGGGCAGATCTGGGAGTCGGGCCACAACGCGCCGTATCGCTTCTGGCACTCTGGCCCGGCGAACCCGACGCAGCCGCTGAGCGCCGCGAACCCCGCCGTGGTTGGGCCGGCTTGGCCGTATCTGATCAACACGGACACGATCTTTGCGTGTCCGACGAACAAGCGTCGCAATCAGGCGAGCCTGGACAACACGGGCAACGAGGCCAACTGGAACTCGCCGGGCTTGCAGACGCAGAAGGCGCTGTTCAACGAGTTTCTGTCGAAGCGCTCTTTCAACTTTGATTACACGATGGCGACGGGGGCATCGGGCGCACGGGTTGACAACGATCGGCTGGTTGCGTGGGACAAGTCGTGCCGAATCCGGCAATCGACCGCGGCGAGGCCGACGCAGCCGAACCCCAATGACCTTGTGAACATGCGGACGATTCCGGCGTTCTTCGAGGAAGACACGCTGTGGTGGAATGGGAACACGCCCGACGGCATGTTCAGCAACTGGGACCAGATCACGCCGCGGCACGGCGCGGGCAAGACCGGCGGCGGTCATGTGGTGTATGTGAACGGGGATGTTGAACTGCTGAAGTTTCCGAAGGGGCCGCGGCCGGAATCTGAGAGCGATATCGGCGACTTCACGGCCAATGACATTTGGATCAAAGGGCAGGGCGGGCGCTGGTATCAGTTGGCACCGTGGTGGCCGATGTTCCCTCGGCCGCACGGCTGGCCCAACAACGCGAAGTGAGCGATGCGCGGGTTTGAGCGGGTAGGTATCGGTGCTACGCTCGCGCCATGAGCAACCGGGGTGAGACGGCGAGTGTGATCGGTAGAGTGGGCGCGTTGGCGCTGGTGCCATCGCCGCGAGATGTTCGACCGCTGCAGGGCGTGTTTGCGATTGATGCGGGCTTTATCGACGCGGTCGCGCGGTTGCGGGCTGAACTTGTTGAGGGCGCTGGGACCCAAGGGCATCAGAGCTTGGATGCACGAGCGGCCCGGCTCTGCTGGCGAGAGACTTGCCCGGATCATTCGGTTGACGCTGAGGCCTATGAACTGCGGATCGATGCGGCGGATGGCGGGAACGGACAGGGTGGTCTGGGTCTTCTGGATGGACAGGGCGGCGACCGGGTAGGCACGCACACCGGTGAACGCGGTACCAGCGAGCGCGCCAGCAGCAAGCACGTCAGCAGCCACGCGAGCAATAGCGGCGGCGTGATGATTCGAGCCAAGCGGCCCGGCGCTCGGCACGCGCTCGCGACGCTTGAGCAGATCGTGCGATGTGCTGAGGCAACTGGCACAGCCGAATTGCCGGCGCTCCGCATTCAGGATCAGCCCGCCTTTGCTAAGCGCGGGCTGCTGCTGGACATCTCGCGCAACAAAGTGCCGACGATGGCGTCGCTGTGCGCGATTGTCGACACGCTCGCAGCGCTCAAGCTCAACCACTTGCAGTTGTACACTGAGCACACCTTTGCTTATGCCGGGCACGAGGCTGTGTGGCAAGGCAGCGGTGCGCTCAGCCCCGACGAGTTGCGAGAACTCGACGCCTATGCCGCGGCACGCGGTGTGGAACTCGCGGCGAACCAGAACTGCTTTGGCCATCTCTCGGCGTGGCTGCGGCGGCCGGAGTATGCGCATCTGGCGGAGATTGAGGGCGATGCGGAGTGGAAGTTCATGCACTGGGCGCGGCGTGGGCCGTTCTCGCTCTGCCCGAGCGAGCCGGTGCGCGAGCAGGCTCTGGCGCTGGTTCGCGATCTGCTTTCGCAACTTGCGCCGTGCGTGGCCAGTACGCTCTTGAACATCAACTGCGACGAGACGTTCGACGTGGGTCACGGTCGGTCGGGCGCGTGGGTTGAGGCGCGGGCGGCGGAGTTGATGTGCGATAGGCATGGCGCGGTAGGCGATAAGGAGGGGGATGCGGGCAGCGATGCGCACGCGTGGGCCATGCACCGCGCCCGCGGCGAAATCTACTTCCAGTTTGTCACGTCGATCGCTCGAATCGCGCAGTCGCTGGGCAAGCGGCCCATGGTCTGGGCCGATGGTGCGCTGGCGCACCGGGAAATGTTCGAGCACTGGCCGCGAGAGGCCGTGCCTTTGATCTGGGGATACGAGCCCGACACCGACTTCGCGGCGGGGTTGCAGTGCTTTGCACAGGGTGCAAGCGGCACGCAGCGGGCTTGGGTCTGCCCCGGCACCGGCTCGTGGAGGTCGATCTGCGGGCGCACGAGCGAGTCGCGCGCCAACATCTGGCGTGCAGCGCAAGAGGGTGTTGAGCATCGCGCTGCGGGGCTGATGGTCTGCGAATGGGGCGACGTGGGCCACACGCAGCAGTGGCCGGTCTCGCTGGTGCGCATCGCCGATGCGGCAGAGGCAGGGTGGTGCGGCGCGGGATTGGCGAAGGTCGAGCGCGAAGGCGCAACCAGCCAGAACCTCGTGGGACGAAGCAAGCACGCGAGGAGCGGGCCTCTGGCCAATGAGCGGGCCGTCTCGATTCACCTGCTCGACGACGCGGCGGGAGAGTTAGCGGGTTGGCTGAATGCGCT
>JBGSRG010000516.1:0-8066 GCA_041737685.1 Phycisphaerales bacterium
AGGCGAGCGCTGCCACGCCCGAAGACGTTGACGCCGCTCGGCTCGACGTTGTGAGCGCCGACGCCGAGACCGACCGTGCCAGCATCATCCTCTCCAAGTACCGAATCTTCGCCCCCCTTCGCCGGCAAAGTTGGTATCAAACTTGTCAGCGCTGGGGCCTACGTCTCCGTCGGCAGCCCGCTCGTCCCACTCACAACCATCGATCCTATCGAAATCGAGTTCAACGTCCCCGAGGTTTACCTCGACGGCCTGCGCCCCGGCCTCTTGGTCTCAGCCACAACCTCGGCTCTGCCCGCTCGCGTCTTTCAGGGCCAACTCCTCACCGTCTCGCCCACCGTCGATCGTGCCACCCGTTCCGTGCGACTCTTGGCGAGAATCCCCAATGCACCCGGCGAGTCTGACACCTCGGGCCCCCTCAAACCCGGAATGTTCATGAGTGTCTCGCTCACCACCTCCACCCGTCCGAACGCTGTTGTTGTGCCCGAGCAAGCCCTCTTCTTTCAAGGCGCCACCACCGCTCTGCTCGTCGTAGAACCCGACTCGGCCACCGTCGCCCGTCGAGAAGTGACCGTCGGCCAGCGTTTGCCCGGGCTCGCTGAAATCACCTCCGGCCTCGCCGCAGGCGAACTCATCGTCGTCGAAGGAACGCAGAAAGCCCGACCAGGCCAAGTCGTCGAACCCATCCTCGACGACACCCTGCGAGACCGTCTCGCTGCTTCTGCCCATGTTGCGGATCGTCTCAGCCAACCCCCCAATTCCGCAACACCCTAACCAAGGCACCCTAGATCGTGTCCATCGCAGGCACCAGCGTCCGCAGACCCGTGTTCGCCGTCGTCATGAGCCTCGTGCTCGTCGTCCTGGGTGTCGCCTCGCTCCAACGCCTCACCGTCCGGCAATACCCCGACGTCGATCCGCCCGTGGTCTCCATTTCGACCACCTATCGCGGCGCATCCGCGGCGGTCATCGATGCCGAAATCACCAAGCGTCTCGTCGATCAACTCTCCGGCATCGAAGGCATCCGGACTATCGAGTCCACCAGCTCCGACGAATCGTCGCGAATCGATGTCGAGTTCACGCTCGACCGCGACATCGACCTCGCCGCGGCCGACGTGCGCGATCAGATCGCCCGGGCTCGACGTGACCTACCGGAAGCCGCCGAAGACCCCACCGTCACCAAGTCCTCGTCCGATTCCAGCCCCATCATGTGGATTTCGCTTACCAGCGAGACCCTCTCTCCCCTCGAACTCACCGACTTTGCCGACCGAAACCTCGCCGAGCCTATCTCCATCGTTTCCGGTGTCGCGTCGGTTCGCATCGGCGGCGAGCGACGCTATGCCATCCGCATCTGGCTTGACCGAGAAGCTATGGCCGGACGCGGCGTAACTGTTGACGACATCGCCCAGCGACTGCAGGCCGAAAATGTTGAACTGCCCGCGAGCCGCGTTGAATCGCTCACACGCGAGTTCTCAGTTCGTGCCCTCTCCCGTCTACGCACCCCCGACGAATTCGCCTCGCTTGTCATCCGCGAAGGACAGGGCGACAACAACACTGCCCGGGTTCTGCTCGCCGACGTTGCCCGCGTTGAAATCGGCGCCGAGAACGACCGAACCGACTTCTGGGTCAACGGCAAGCGATCCGTCTCCGTCGGCGTGGTTCGCCAGTCCAACGCCAACACCATCGAAGTGGCCGACGCCATTCGGCAGGAGGTCGAGCGACTTCGCACCACGCTCCCGCCTCAGATCGACATGCAAATCGCTTCCGACGACTCAGCCTTCATCCGGGAGTCGATCCGGGAAGTCGTCAAGTCCTTGCTCATAGCCGTTGCGCTCGTCGTCCTCGTCATCCTTCTCTTCATTGGCTCGCTGCGCGCAACCATCATCCCCATCGTCACCATTCCCGTCTCTATCGTCGCCGCCATCACCGCGCTTTACGTCATGGGTTACTCGGTCAACGTCCTCACCCTCCTCGCGGGCGTGCTGGCTATCGGGCTCGTCGTCGACGACGCCATCGTGGTCCTCGAAAACATTGACCGCCGCATCCACGAACTGCACGAGCACCCGCTCGTCGCGGCGATCCGGGGCACGCGAGAGGTCGGCTTCGCCGTGGTCGCCACCACGGTTGTGCTCGTCGCCTGTTTCATCCCGCTGGCTTTCCTCACGGGCAAAGTCGGCCGCCTGTTCAACGAGTTCGGTGTGGCCCTCGCCGCGGCCGTCTGCTTCTCCAGTTTCGTTGCGCTCACACTCTGTCCCATGCTCGCCAGCCGTCTGCTTCGTGCCCGCCATGGCGCAAACAGCAAGTCGTCCACTCAAGCCAACACCAAACCCGGCCCTGTAGCCCGTGCTCGAATCGGCCTCACCAACGCCTACGGCCGTCTGGTTGGTCTCGCTATTCGATTGCGTTGGGGTGTCGTAGCCATCGCCGTGCTCCTCAGCCTCGCGGCCATCACGATCTACGGCCGCATCCCCAAGCAGCTCACCCCCACCGAGGACCAGGGCCGTTTCTTCATCACGATCGAAGCGCCCGAGGGTGCATCACTCTCCTACACGCTCGAACAGGCCCGCAAGATCGAAGAAATGCTCACGCCTTACCGCGAGCGTGGCCTGCGAGATGCTGGCAGCACCGCTGCGGCGAACTTCGGTTCCAATGGCGCAGTCAATCGATACATCACCTTCCTCGCGCCGAGTTTCGGTGGAAGCCCCGCCGTCAACACCGGACGAGTCATCGTCCGCTTTGTGCCTCACGCCGACCGCACACTCAGCCAGCAACAGGTCGTCAGCGAACTCTTGCCACAACTCCGCGCCATGCCCGGCGTGCGTGCCATCGCCATCAACCCGCCCGGCCTCGGCGTTCGCGGCACCTCCCAGCCCATCCAATACGCCATCGGCGCACCCGACTTCGAAACCGCCAAACTCTGGTCAGAGCAGGTCGTCGATCATCTGCGGGACGATCCCGATTTCGTCAATCTCCGCGCCGAGTTCGAGGACACCAAACCGCAACTTCAGGTCGAAATCGACCGCGACCGCGCCTTCACGCTCGGCCTCAACGTCGCTCAGATCGGTCGAGCCATGCAGACCGTGCTGGGCGGCAGCGAAGTCACAGAGTTCTACGACCGTGGCGAACTCTACGAAGTCATCCTGCAAGCACTCCCTCAGGGCCGCTCAACACCGTCAGACCTGTCCAACATCTACATCCGTTCCGCCACCACTGGTCAGGCCATCCCACTCTCGGCAGTCGTTTCGCTCAAAGAAACCGGCACCACGCGTGATCTGCGACGCATCAACCGCTCGCCCTCCGTCCTCATCTCCGCTTCGCTCGCTCCAGACACCTCCCTCGGCGAGGCTCTCGAAAAACTCGATGCCACCGTCGCTGACATTCTTCCCGCCGGGGTCCGAGTCAATCTCTTGGGCGAGTCTTTGGAGTTCCGCGAGTCCAGCGCCCAACTCGCACTCACCTTTCTCATGGCGGTGCTCATCGTCTACCTCGCGCTCGCCGCACAGTTCGAGAGTTGGATTCACCCCATCACCATCCTCATCGCCGTGCCGCTCTCGCTCACCGGCGGGCTGGCCGCCCTCTGGTTCACTGGCCAGTCGCTCAATATCTACAGCCAGATCGGCATGATCATGCTCATCGGCCTCATGGCCAAGAATGGCATCCTCATCGTCGAGTTCGCCAACCAACTGCGTGAGCAAGGAGCCGATGTCCGCACCGCCGCTGCGCGAGCCGCCATCATCCGCCTCCGACCCATCCTGATGACCGCCATCTCAACCATCCTCGGAGCGATGCCGCTGGTCATCGCCTCGGGTGCGGGCGCTGAAGGACGACAAGCCATCGGCATCGTTATCGTCGGCGGAATGCTCTTTGCCTCCGGCCTCACGCTCGTCGTCGTTCCCGCGCTTTACGCGCTTCTCGGCGGATTCGCCCCGCCTCGAAACATCATCGCCAACCGAATCGACGATCTCATCGGCGCTGAGCCAAGCCCCTCGCACCGCCATCCGCAGGGGCTTACCCTCCCCGCGTGACCGTTCTCGATCCGCACGCCCCAATCCTCACCCTTCTGGATCGCTTCGGTCCCGACGCGGCGCCGTCGTCTCGACCACCGGTCTCCACGCCTCAGGCAGTCGCGTACTGCAAGGCGCTTGCGACAGGTCATTACGAAAACTTTTCCGTGCTCACCTCGCTCGTGCCTCAAGCACTGCGCGACGATTTCGCTGCGGTCTACGCCTTCTGTCGTTGGAGCGACGATCTTGGTGATGAAACCGGCACCGGCGAGCACGCCCGCGAGCGTTCGATTCAACTCCTCGCCTGGTGGCGAACCGAACTTCTGGCCTGTGCTGATGCCGTAACCAGCCCTGACCAACCGCGACCCACCCACCCCATCTTCATCGCCCTCGCAGAAACGTTCGTTCGCCACCCGCTGCTCACCGTTGGACCTTTCGACGACCTCATCTCCGCATTCGAGCAAGACCAACAACTCATCCGTTACCAAACGTGGGACCAACTCGTCGACTACTGCTCAAAGAGCGCCAACCCCGTTGGCCGAATCGTGCTCACGCTCGCTGGCTACGCCCCGCCCAACGCTCAGCCAGCCAACTCTGAACGCTATCGCCTGAGCGATCTCACCTGCACCGCCCTTCAACTCATCAACTTCTGGCAGGACGTACGCCGAGACCTCATCGAGCGCGATCGTGTCTACCTCCCCGAAGCCGAGACCGGAATCAGCGCGACCGATCTGCAACTCTGGCTCAACCCACCCGGCTCGCTCGACCCAGCCAATCGCACGCAGTACATCCGGGCCGTGCGGGCCCTGGTCACTCGAACCGCCGCAATGTTCGACGAATCCAGACACCTCCCTGATCTGCTCAATCCGCACATCAGCCCAGTCGTCCGGCTCTTCGCCGATGGCGGCCAATCGCTGCTCCGCTCGGTCCTGCGTTCGGGCTGCACCACCCTCTGGCACCGCCCGCGAGTGACCAAGGCTTCTAAAGCGTTTCTGGTAGGCCGAGCCTGGATCGCTTCCCGTCGGCCGGGATCAACCCCCAAAGTGTGTTAGACTTATGCCCCGGAACCGCAACCCGGGGTTGCCCCCGAGCATCTCAGCACCGGCGATTGTTATCTCTCCACGCAAACCAACCCCATCCCTTTGACTTCAACACTCGCCACACATATCCGACCAGACGCGCCGCCAGCCCACTCCAAGGCCGACGCCGTCAGCACGCACGGCATCGTGCCGTCGCTCCCCGGCTATTCAAGCGACACCCTTCGCGTCTGCTTCGACCACTGCGCAACCGTCACACGTCAGCGCGCCCGCAACTTCTATCACGGCCTCAAACTCACCCCCGAACCGCGCCGCGGCGCCATTTACGCCATCTACGCCTGGATGCGAGCAGCCGACGACGTGGCCGACGAGCCGGGCGACCTCGCCACCAAACGTTCGCACTTGGCCACTTTCGCCCGTCGCACCGAGACCGTCCTTCGCACCGGCAGTGCGGGTGAAACCAGCCCAAGTCATCGATCTCGCACCGGATCGAACAACGGCTCATCGCTCGCAGATGAGCACGCCAATCTCTGGCCCGCCCTCGCCGCCGCGGTCTCCAGTTATCACCTCGACCACGCCATCTTCCACGACATGATCGCCGGCCTCGAAGACGACCTCAAAACCTTCGAATATCTCGACGAGCGGCAGTTGTCCCGATATTGCTACCGCGTCGCCGCGACCGCAGGTTTGGCCTGCCTCTGGATCTGGGGCCTCAAGCCGGGTGTCGATCGGGCCGTGGCCGAGAAACTCGCCATCGATCGAGGCCAGGCCTTTCAACGCACCAACATCCTGCGAGATTTCCGCGAAGACTTCGATGCTTCGCCGCGCCGTACCTACCTCCCGCGTGAAGCCTTCGACCAGGCCCGCCTCACGCCAACCCAACTCCGAGAGTGGTCGGTGCCCGACACTTGCACCGCCTTCATCGCGTCACAGTCTGCCAAGGCCCGTGGGTTTTACGACGCAAGCGCACCTCTTGACGAACTCATCGATCCCGCCTGCAGACCCACGCTCTGGGCCATGACGCGAATCTACTCCGAGATTCTCACACAAATCGAACAAAATCCCGCGTGCGTCGTCTCCGATCGACGAATCCGCCTCTCCGGAATCCGCAAAGCGTCCATCGCGCTTCGTGCCACCGCCGCCGCAAGATTCCCATCGATCGATCGCACCGCCGTGAGCACGGGGGTCTAAGCCCGTGACCATCACCGCCCGCGACCATTCAGCCGATCGAGCGCCCACCGCCCCCGCTTCTGAGCCAATCAGACGCCGCGACACCGCCCTCGTCGTGGGCGGCGGAATCGCTGGCCTCTCCTGCGCACTCCGTCTCGCCGAGAACGGCATCGCGGTCACGCTGCTCGAAACCCGCAAGAAACTCGGCGGCAGGGCCACAAGTTTCAAGGACACACGCTCGGGCGAAGTGCTCGACAACTGCCAGCACGTCGTGCTCGGCTGCTGCACCAACTACATGGACCTACTCACACGCCTCGGCGTCGCCGATCGCATTCGCTTCTATCGCGAGCAATATTGGGTTGAGCAAGGCGGGCAGGCTTCCGTCATCAAACGCGGCGTGATGCCCGCGCCGTTCCACTTCGGCGCGTCCTTCCTCCGCGCACCCTTCCTCAGTTTCTCCGAAGCCTCTTCCATCGGTCGCTGCTGCATGCGGATGCTCTCCACCGACCGATCCAAGCACAAAGCCATCACGTTCGGCGCTTGGCTCCGCGCCCACGGCCAGACCGACGCCATCATCCGACGCTTCTGGGAACCGGTCGTCGTGAGCGCTTGCAACCTCTGTGCTAACCGCGTTTCTGCGGAAAGTGCGTTGCATGTTTTTCAGGAGGGGTTTTTGGCGCACGCGCACGCGGCGGACCTGGGTGTGTCCACCGTGCCGTTGGTAAGTCTCTATGACGCCGCCGCGCAAGCCATCGAAAGTCGTGGCGGAAAGATCGTCTTTGGTGCTGGTGCGCAAAACATCACAACCGCACGCGGCGAGACCGTGGTCACCACCACTTCAGGTGAAACCTTCAGCGCACAGGCAGGAATCTGTGCCGTTCCGGTCGAAAGAGTGAACCGAATCGTCGCGATAGAGCTTCGCCGCCACGACCCTCGCTTCGATGCGCTCGACCAATTTTCGCACAGCCCCATTCTGGGGGTGCACCTGCGATTCGATCGCAGCGTGATGGGCGACCTGCCACACGCGGTGCTGGTCGAACGAGCCACCCAGTGGCTGTTTCGCAAAGACGATGAGGGCAAATACTTGCACGCGGTGGTGAGCGCTGCCGACGACTGGCTTGGGCTGAGCGAAGCGCAAATCGCGTCGCGGGTTCTGGCCGACATTCATGCTTGCTTTCCCAAAGCCCAAGACGCCAAACTGGAATCCGTGCGGGCTGTCACTGAGAAGCTCGCGACCTTTGCCCCGGTGCCGGGGCTCGAAACCCTCAGGCCGAGTTGCGAGCCACCCGAGTCGGCCGGGAAGGGCGGCCTCGTGCTGGCGGGCGACTACACCAACACCGGCTGGCCGGCGACGATGGAGGGAGCAACTCGCAGCGGCTACGCCGCGGCCGCGGCGGTGCTCGGGCGACCGGCATCGGCGTTCCTAGTGCCTTCCCTATCGGTTGCACCTTTGTCGCGGATGCTTGGGCTGAAGGCTCGCGACCGCGAGCTTACGCGCGTCGAAGCGCCAAGTGTTCAAGTTGTGTGAACCTGGGTGCATCTCGAACTCGCTCGGCTATTGTTTGTACATTGTCGGTAGCGTCCGGTGGTCCCTTCGGCCGGGTCGAGTAACCTCTCCGACGACCGCCCGCTGTCGAAGTGCATCGGGCTTTGAACGCTGGCTCGCTCTGGTTGGACTCTCTGGCTCGTTTGCACGGTTGCACCAACGATGACGAACAAAACGCTTTCCAACCGCCTCTTTTTGGCTCTTGTTCCGGCGATGCTGGCCTTGCTGCTCGTGCCGTCTGGGGTTCGTGCAGACGAGCCAACCTCCGCCCCGTCGGTGCCAAAGGCGACCGCAGCGCCGATCCCGGCAGCAGAC
>JBGSRG010000493.1:0-3497 GCA_041737685.1 Phycisphaerales bacterium
TGCCGACGGAGCGGCGGCAGCGCTGCTGACCGCTCGGCCCGATGCGTTGAAGTCCCCGCCCGAACTCGCCCCGCCCACACTCGCGTCCTGCCACTCGACGCTGCTGCCCAACTCCGCCGAGTTGATGGCGTGGAGCATCGGCGATCATGGGTTCGAGATGACGCTGGATGCCAGCGTGCCCGAGCGTCTGGCCCAGGCGGTGCCGGGCTGGATCGACTCGGTGCTTGATTCGTGCCAACTTCGGCGGGCCCAAGTGGGCGGATGGGCGATTCATCCCGGCGGGCCGCGGATCATCGAACGCCTGAGCGAAGCGTTGGGGCTTGCCGCGCAGACCACGGCGGATTCGCTCGGCGTCTTTCGAGCACACGGCAACATGTCGTCACCAACGGTGCTCTTCATCCTGCAACGCATGCTGCGCCAAGACGCCCAACGCGGTTCGACCTCGCGGCCGTGGGTGGCAATGGCCTTCGGACCGGGACTGGCGGCGGAGTGTGCGGTGTTCGTCTAACGCTCCGCTTCATCCCTTCGCGCACTGCGCCACCCCCCACTCCCCTCATCCCCCCGCGCTGCCCTCGCCGCCGGGCAGTGTCATCGACCACGGGTCGAGATACGCGTTGAGGCTTGCCTGGGTGATCGTGCCGCCGGCGCGGTCTTTCTGGCCGATCAGCGTCTGCTCGGCCAGTTGCCGCACCGTCTTGCCCTGCTTGAAGGCGTCCTTGGCGAGCGCTGCCGATTGGTCATAGCCGATCACCGGCACAAGGCTGGTACACATGGCCAGCGAGCCTTCAATCAGGCCCTTGCAGCGTGCCTCGTCGGGCTTGAGTCCGTCGAGCAGATTCTGCGTGAAGACCACGCACGAACGCGTGAGCAAGTGGATCGAGTCCAGCACGTTGGCGCCCATCATCGGCATCGCAACGTTCAGGTCCAGCAACGAGCCGATGCCGCCCCAGCCGCCCAGCGCCACGGCGTGGTCGTTCCCACAAACCTGGCAGCAGGCCATGATCACCGCCTCGCACGCCACGGGGTTGACTTTGCCCGGCATGATCGACGAGCCGGGCTGCACCGCCGGAACGATCAGCTCGCCGATGCCGCAACGCGGGCCAGAGCCAAGCCATCGCACGTCGTTGGCGATCTTTGACAAACTCACCGCAACCGTCCGCAGATGGCCGGAAACCTCGACCAACGCGTCTTTGGCGTGCTGGGCCTCAAAGTGGTTCTGCGCCTCTCGAAAGTGAACCCCCGTCTGGTGGCCAAGCTCCGCCGCAACCAGCGCGCCAAACTGCTCGTGCGTGTTGATGCCCGTGCCCACGGCGGTGCCGCCAATGGGCAGTTCAGAGAGCGCGTGCAGGGCGCGGTGCAGGCGTTCTTCGGCGTGGTGCATCTGGCTGGCATATCCGCCAAACTCCTGGCCCAGGCGGATCGGTGTGGCGTCTTGCAGGTGCGTACGACCAATCTTCACGATCTTGTCCCACGCCTCGGCGTGCGCTTGCAGGCGTTCGGCGATGAGTTTCACCGCCGGCAGCAGTCGCGACTGAATATCCACCGCCGCGGCAACGTGCATCGCCGTTGGAAAGGTGTCGTTGCTGGACTGGCCCATGTTGACGTGGTCGTTTGGGTGAACACCACCGTCCTTCAGGTACGCCGCGTCCTTCGAACTGCCGATGGGCTTGTGCTTGCGAACACAAACGATGTTGGCCACGACCTCGTTGACGTTCATGTTGGTCGAGGTGCCGCTGCCGGTCTGGAACGTGTCAACAGGAAAGTGCGTTGCCAGCCCGCCGAAAGCCGTCAGCCCGTCGCGGATTTCGCGGCAGGCCTCAACGATGTGCTTGGTACGGGCGTCGTCAAGCCGACCAAGCCGCTGATTCACCGTGGCGCAGGCGGCCTTAAGTTGGGCATAGGCCTTGATGATGCCCTCGGGCACGGGCCGGCCCGACATCGGAAAGTTGAGCACCGCCCGCTGCGTGCTGGCACCAAACAGGGCGCCGGAAGGTACTTCCATCGGCCCCATGGTGTCGGTCTCGGTGCGTGTCGTCGGCTGATCGGCGGGGGCGGCTTTGCTGCTCATGGAAGAGTGTATTCGTCGAGGGCCGCCGGTCGGTCCGGTGCTGGGTCCGCCGCGCGCCGCCCAAACCACACTTGGCGGCGATGCCCCACCGTTCCTACGCTGCCTTCCGCGTGTACCAAGCCCTACTGACCCGACGCTATCTGACCAGCAAGATCGTGCCCCTGGTGGGGGTCTTTGCGGTCATGCTCTGCTCGGGCCTGGTGCTCATCACCTGGTCCATCATGGGCGGCTTCCTTGTCATGCTCCTGTCCATCGGGCGAGACATGGAGGGCGACGTCACCATCTCCTGGCCCAACGTCGGCTTCGCTCACTACGCCGAGTTGATCCAGCGGCTCGAGGCCGATCCGATGGTCGCCGCAGCCGCGCCCATGATCGAAACCTTCGGCATCGTCAAACTGCCCGACGGTCGTCAGCCGGGCGCACAGGTCAAGGGCATCGACGAACGCTTCGCAAAGGTCACGGGCTATGAGCGCGGCGTGTGGTGGCGGCCAATCGAGACCGCTGAGCCTCGCGACGTTCAAGGCAACGACCCGCGATTGCCCAAACGCGGCCTCACCGAACTCTGGGAACTTGCCTATCGCGACGGACTGAGCCTCAGCAAGTTTGATCCGCGCACACGCCAGCGCGTGCCCGCGGCCGTGCTGGGGATCGAGCTCTCCGGCTTCTCGGTCCGCAAGCCCGAAGGCTACTACGAACCCGCCGGCGAGATTGGCAGGCGCACCCCCGACGGCTCCTTCGAGTGGCTGCCGGGGCTGATCCTGGCGCACAGCGTCACGGTCACGGTGCTGCCATTGACCGAGGGCACCCAAGCCCTAGGCCTGACCCAGCGCATCCTGCCCGTGGCCAACGAGTTTCGCACCGGCCTGTTCGAGGCCGACAAGAGCACCGTGCTGATGCCGCTTGGCGAGTTGCAGCGGATGCTGAAAATGGACGAGTGGGAGCGCACCCGCCCACGCCCAACGCAATCCGACCGCAACGAGGCGACGGACACTCCGAGCGCCGATCAGCCCACAAGCCCCTTCGACATCGCGCAAAGCACCACCGGCGGCGAGGCCGTGCTCAGCACCACCGAGGTCATCGGTGTTGAGCCCGCAAGAGTCACGCACGTGCTCGTCAAGGCCACCAGCAGCGCCATCTCGCCCGACCAACTCCGCGAACGCTGCGTCGAGATCTACGCCAAGTTCGCCGCGGACTTTGAGGGACAAGTCCCCTCGACATCGATGATGGAGCGTTCCCGAACCATCGCCACCTTCGAGATGCAGCGCGGCACATTCATCAACGCCGTCCGACAAGAGACCGCGCTCGTGCTGTTCTTGCTCATCCTCGTCTCGGCCGTCGCCGCGTGCCTAGTGCTCTCCATCTTCTGGGCCATGGTCAGCGAGAAGACCCGCGACATCGGCACGCTCCGCGCCATCGGTGCCAGCCGCGT
>JBGSRG010000514.1:0-5614 GCA_041737685.1 Phycisphaerales bacterium
CCAGCCGGGGGGCGAATGGCTGTACGTGACGACGAGCCAGATTCATCGGATGCCGGCGTATGGTGGTTCGGGAGCCCAGCGCTCCGAAGCGTCGAACGGAGCCGCGAGCGATTCGATGGGGTACGCGCTGTATCGAATCAAAGTGCGGTGAGTGCTGACTGTGGGGAATCGGCGCCCAGGGGACCCACGTGCCCTTGAACCGGCCCGCATTCCAACGCGTTGCACGGCCGAAATGGGGGGATTCGCCGTTTGAAGCGTTAGATTGAGCATCCCACCGATCATGAGCCCCAGCGCATCCTGCGGGTTCGGGGTGTGGAGCGAGAGTCGCTTTGAGTTGTGGGCGATGACTTGTTCAACGGGCTGATAGCGCCAGACGGGCTCGTTGGTTCAATGCAATGGGCAGTAAACGCGCTGATTCGCGCGAAGATTCGGTGAGCAGCAGGACGGAACTCAACGGGAACTGGCAACTGCCAGCGAAGTGGCAGGCGCGGAATTGGTCTGCGATAAGGCTCTGGGGGTTAAGCGGTTGCGAAGGAGCGACCGCGATTGGGCATTGGCGCGAGTGCCTCTGTGCGAGGGCGAGACGACGACAATTCTGAATATGGGCATCTGGGATCAGCCTTGACAGGGTGTCGTGCTGGCCGGTATCTTGGATTCCGCGATCGGACGTTCAGCCCGTCGGGTCCGGTCGGTCGTGTTGAGTTATGCCAGATGTACTCGCGAGCAAGAAAGGTTTTGTCACATGCGATGCAATCCGTCTGTTCGATGCACATTGGTGCTGGTCTTGGCTGCGTTCTTGATCTTGGGCGTGAGTGCTACTACGTCGTGGGCCCAGACCTTCAACGTGCCGGCAGACGTATCGACGATCCAGGGGGCGATCGATATCGCCAACTCGGGATCGACGATCATCGTGGCACCGGGCACCTACAACGAGCAGGTCAACCTTCGAGACCGCGATGTGACGCTTCGCTCCAGCGGCGGCGCGGCAGTGACGACGATCAATGGCAATGGCAATCGGCCGCTCGAGATCAACGATCGTAACAGTCGTCTGACAGTGGTTGATGGGTTTACATTGACCGGTGGCCAGTCGATCATCGTCGGCGCGGGCACGAACCCGACGGTTCGCAACTGCCGCTTCAGCAACAACCAACTAGCGCTGTTTGTGTTCGAGGGTGCTGCGCCGCTGCTTGAAGACTGCGTCTTCGACAACAATGTGTCGCCCGGAACCTTCGGCCCAGCGCTCTCGGTTGCGGGCTTTCCACGGCCGGATCCGCTGTTTGTGCGCTGCGTGTTTTCAAACAACGCCATCACAGGGGGCGACCCTCGCGGCGGTGCGGTGTTCTTCGACAGTGGCCGGGCGACCTTCGAGGACTGCTCGTTCCTCAACAACTCTGCGATTTTCGGAGGTGGTGCCATTCACATGCGCGGCGATACGCCCTTTTTGACGTTGCGTCGATGCCTGTTTCAGGGCAATTCTGCCGTGGAGGGTGGCGCGATCGAGGACATCTCCTTCAACCAGGCTTCGATGCTTGTTGAGGACTGCACGTTCGTAGAGAACCATGCTTCGGGCGGGATCGGCGGCGGGGCGATCAAAGTGGACATTGGTTCGGCCACAGCGCAGCGCGTGATCCGGGGGACGCGCTTTGAGGGCAATACTGCCGTTACGTCGGCGAACGCGGTGGAGGTTGCGCGAGCGCCCGGCGCGGGCTTGCTGATCGAGGACTGCGACTTTGTGGACAATCGGCCCAGCCCGCCCAACGCGCCCTGTTGCGGGCAGGGTGGGGCGGTGCGTATCCGGCAAGATTCGGTCGTGACGATCCGGTCGAGTCAGTTCAACGGCAACGCCGCGCGCAGTGGCGGCGGTGCTGTCGCCATCTTTGATACCGCGACCGTCGCGATGGAATCGAGTGACTTTACGGACAACGTGGGGCCGAACGATGGTGGTGCGGTGTTTGTGTCGGCGGGCGCAGCGCAGGTTTCCGTGCTCGGCTGCACGTTTAGCGCCAATCAGGCCCTTGAGGCGTCTGCGGTTCGCGCTTTTGTAAACGCATCAGGATCGTTCACTGTCCGCGACAGTCTCTTCTCGGGCAACGCTGCGAACTTTGCCACGTGTGACTTTCGTGGCGGCAACTTCGTGGTGGAGCGTTGCCGCTTTGTCGGCAACACGGCGAACGGAAGCGTCGCGGTGATTCACACCATCGACGCTCAGTCGTTGCGGATCGACGGAAGTCTGTTCACGAACAACTTGAGCACTGAAGGGGGTGTGGTTTACACGAGGAACGTCGTGGGGCTGGCCACGATCCGCAACACCACCATCGCTCACAACATTACACTCAACGGCAACCAGGCGGGTATCCGTGTCGATGCGCCGCTGACGTTGGAACTGCGGAACACGATCCTGTGGGGAAACGGCAACGCCTTCAACACGCCGCCCTTCCCGCAGATCACTTTCGGTTCGGCCGCAACGGTTGATGCGCAGTTCTGCATCATTCAGAACGGCTTTGCCGGTTCGGGCAATACGTCGGGTGATCCGCTGTTTGCCGATTCGGCCAACGGCGACTTCCGGCCGCTGGAAGGCTCACCCGCGATCGACAGCGGCTCGAACGCCGCGGTGCCGGGCACGCTGACGACCGATCTAGAGGGCCATGGACGCATTCTTGACGGCGACGCCAACGCCGTGGCTGTCGTCGATCGCGGGGCGTTCGAGGCCGTGGACTGCAATGCCAACAGCGTGCCGGACTTCCGCGATGTGCTTTTGGGCAGCGTCAGCGACCTGAACCAGAACGGCGTGCCGGACTCGTGCGACGACAACTTCACGGTCAATCTGCGAACGAACCAGACGTTTGGTTCGATCGCCGATGCGATCGCCGCCGCCGCTGCGGGTGATGATCTGCTGGCGACGACGCTGCAGTTCTCGACTCCCTCGACGGTGAGTTTCAACAACAAGGCCGTCAACCTCGGCTCATTCGGCGGGATCGTTCAGGCCGTGGGCGGCGTGCTGGACCTGACGAACAATGCCCGGCTGAGCGCGGCGACTGGAGCGACAATCACTGTTCGCGGCACGATGCGTACCGCCAACAACGCCGCGGCGGACGTGATGGCCGGCTCGCTGACGGTGGACAGCGGGGCATTGCTGCTAGCCCGGTCAGGCTCGGCGATGAACATTCAGACCGGCATGGGGGCGAGTTTCAACGGCGCGCTGCGGCTGGATCCCGGTTCGGTAATGACGGCTGAGGGTGCGGTGTCGCACACGGGTGTGGGCACTCTGTTGAGCGGATCGACTTTGATCACACCCGGCACGTTTGTACAGACAAGCCCGTCGGAGATCACCGGCAGTTCGGCGTCGTTCTTCTCGGGGCCGATGACGCTGGGCGGTTCGGTGCAACTCTCTAACACGATCATCATCTCGCCAAGCGTGACCGTGCCAACTTCGGGCCGGTTCACGGCGTACGGCGAGATTTACGGAGACATGACCAACAGTGGGCTGAGCACGTTCTCGGGCCAGTCGCGCATCTTTGGCGATTACGTGAACAGCACCAGTGCCACAACAACGATTCGATCGGGCACGCTGTTCCTGTTCGGATCGCTGACAAACAACGGCACGATCGTCGGCACGATCTGCACATCGTGCCTGGGCACACCGCCCAATCTGGACGTGGGTGAGTCACTGATCCTGGGTGGCGCAGCGAACCTGAGCCTCCCGTTCGTCGGGTCGTATGTTCGGGTGGGCGATGACTTTGATTGCGCGATCAACAGCAACGCGCGGTTTGACCTTTCTCAGGCGTCGCTTGAGATGGTTGGATCCTCGCCGGATCAAGCGCTGGAAGTGATGTCGCGCGATATCGGCGCTGATTCGCAGGGGCTTGATCGGACGATTGCGGGCCACTATCCCATTGGCGTGCTGCACGTTGGGCCGGGGGCAACGGTGCGACTGGTCGACGCTCGTGACAATGACAATATTGGCCAGACGGCGTGCGAAGCGATTTACACGGACGAACTGCGGATCGATGCGGGCGCGAGGTTGATCAATCCCACTTGCCGAATCTACTACAACACACTCGTGAACGCAGGCACCGTGGACGTGCCCGCGAACGTAATAGCGATCTCGACCCCTTGCCCCGGCGACTACAACGGCAACGGCAGTGTTGACCTTCTGGACTTGCTGGCGTTCAACGGCGACTGGTCGAGCAATCTCGGACAGAGTGTGACGCCGGGTACGAACGGTGACTACAACGGAAACGGCAGCGTGGATCTGCTGGATTTGCTCGCCTTCAACGGAGACTGGTCGAGCAACCTCGGACAGGCGTGCCCGTAAGTCTGGGCGGGTTGAGGCATCAGTTACCGACCGATGATTGTTCGGGTAAGTCAGACCGAAGCGTGATTGCAGGGCACTGCGATAGCAGTCGGGCGTGGCTGCGTCGCGTGAGCAAGAACGATTGAGGCAGGTGCCTTTGTGGAGCCGTTCTCGGCGAGGTTGCGCCCGTCGATGGCCGCGGCCAGATCGGCGATGATGTCCGCCGGGCTTTCAAGGCCGACCGAGAGGCGGATGAGGCCGTCGGTGACGCCGACCTGTTCGCGCTGCTGGCGAGGCACGTCGGCGTGGGTCATGGTGGCGGGGTGGGTGAGCAGTGTCTGTGCAGCGCCCACGTGTTCGACGAGGGAGCAGAGTTGCACGGATTGCAGAAGGTGCTTGGCCGCGGGCACACCGCCGGCGAGGTCGAAGGCGAGCACGCCGCCGTGGAGTGGTTCGTTGCTCGGGCCGCGAAGGTGCTGCTGATCGGCGATGGTGCGCTGTGGAAAGGTGTCGAGGCCGGGGTAGAGGACGCGCGAGACTTCGGGGCGGCTTTGCAGCCATCGCGCAACTTCGAGCGCGCTGCGCGAGTGTTCTCGCATGCGCAGCGGCAGGGTGCGGATTCCCTGAAGCGTGAGCCAGGCGTTGAAGGGTGTCTGGATTCCGCCGGTGGCCTTGCGAATGAAGCGCAGGCGTGTGAGCAAGGCTTGATCGTGCGAGACGACCGCGCCGCCGAGCGCTGCGGAGTGGCCCTCGATGTGCTTGGTGGTGGCGTAGAGGCTGATGTGCGCGCCAAGGTCGAGCGGGCGTTGCAGGACGGGCGTGTTGAAGGTGTTGTCAACGGCCAGCGGCACGGGCGAGCCGGTGATGGAGGCGGCCTGCTTGGCGATCGCGGCGACGGCGCGGATATCGGTGAGTTCGAGCGTGGGGTTGGCGGGCGTTTCGATGAAGATCAGCCGCGTGCTGGGGCGGATGGCAGCGCGGACGAGCTCGGGCTTTGTCGCGTCGACAAAGGTGCTCTCTACGCCGAGCGGCGCGAGAATCTGCTGAGCGAGGCGGACGGTTCCGCCGTAGAGCGAGCCGCCGAAGACGATGTGGTCGCCGGCCTTGGCCAGCGCAAGCATGAGCGCGAACTCGGCGGCGAGTCCGGAACTGAAGGCGACGGCCTGCGGTGCGGATTCGAGGGCGCCCAAAGTGAGTTCGAGTTCATCGACGGTGGGGTTGGAGACGCGCGAGTAGGCGTGCGCGGGCGAGCCGCCGACCTCGCCCTGCTGGAAGGTGGTGGACTGCACGAGCGGGGTGACGAGGGAGTGCCCCGCGGGT
>JBGSRG010000522.1:0-7280 GCA_041737685.1 Phycisphaerales bacterium
CAGTACCTCAGGCCCGCACTCGCAAGCAATGTCACGCAATGGCGGCCCGAGCGACTCATGCTCCGCGCTCGTCGCGACCTCCTCGGCAGCGGCCGGGCCTTGCTCGTCGCCGCGGTTCGTGCAGATCCGGGCCTGCTTCCGGGTGAACGGATTGTCGGTGCCGCAAGCGTCTCAGAACTCTCGGTGGGCATCACCCGCGGCTGGATCACGGTGAACTTGCAGTCCGCAGGCTGGGTTCCCAAGGGTGAGGGCATTGTGATCTGCATCTGGAGCGTGGATACCACCACGCTTTCGGTGAACCTTGGCAGTCTCTCTGGAGGTCTCCTCAAGATCGGGAGCAACGGCGGAGCGACCAACGTGCTCGCTCCATCAGACTCCGTCTCCTCAAGCGGATCGATCTTTCTCCAGTACGAGCTCGACGGCGAGCCGCACGCCAGTCTGGCCATGCTCTACTCGGTCAACGGCGATCAGTGGGTGCTTCGCAAGCCCGGCACCGATCTGATGATCCAACTCGCGGGATCGGTCGAGGAGATCATCAAGTGATCGCCGACACAAAGAAGACTCCTACGTCTTCCAAGCAAGCCGCCTCACCCAGGCCAAGTCGAACTCGCGCCGGGTTCACGCTCGTCGAGGCCGCAATCTCCACAGTCATCGTCGGCATCATGATTGTCGCCGCGCTCGAGACGGTCGGCTCGTCGGCGCAGGCCCGCCGGCGGTCTATCGCGATCCGCGAGGCCGACGACCTGCTGGCGTTTGTTCAGGCCGAGATCACGGGCGTCTACTTCGATGATCCGCTGGGCCGCGGCGGCTGGGGGCCGGAATCAGGCGAGTCTGACTCGCCTCGAAACTTCGACGACGTCGACGACTACGACGGTCTGAGCGAGTCTCAACCCACCGACCGATCGGGCAAGGCCATCGATGCCTTTGCCAACTGGAAGTACACCGTTGCCGTTACGCCCGTCCTGCCCACGCTGGGCGGCATGGATCGCGCCGACGCAACCTCGCCACTCCGACAAGTCGAGGTCGAAGTTCGCTCGCAGGATGAAGTGGTTAAGCAGGGTATCTTTCTGATCAGCCGCGCTGGCACAGCGCCGTTCGATGCCCGGCGCACTCTGCCGCGGAATCACGGAATCGCGTTGCGTGCGGCCACAGCGGGGGGCAAGTCGGTCACGATCAGCACACCCACGCTCAACGCGCCGGAGGTGCCATGAACGCTCACACACTCTGTCACTGTGCGGACGGTGCAACGCCGTGCAAGGGAGAGATTCGCCACCGGGCCAGAAGCCGACGCGGCTCGGTTTACGTTCTCGTGCTCGCCGCGGCGGCGATGCTGACGGTGATTGGTATCGCTGCGGCCACGCTGACTCGCACCCAGATTCGTACCGACGGCCTGGACCGAGACGTGCAGCGTGCCTCGGGCTTTGCGCTCTCGGCAACGCACGCGGGCATCGCTTGGATCAATACCACGCCCGATTGGCGAACGCGGCTGAGAGATGCCGTGGCCAACGGCGTAACGCCGGACTCTGGTGCTTTCAAGCTCACCGACGAGCCCGGCGGTGCATTGTGCAAATGGTGGATTGATGATGGGTTTGGCGGTGCGCCCGCGGCGGATCCTGCCACGCAGGTGCGGGTCATCGGCCTGGGCCGCAGTGGCCGGGCCCAGCGCGTGCTGACGGTGATGGTCGAGCCCGACAGTGACGCAGCAATCGCAGCACTCCGATCCGCAGCGCACTCGGGCACGGACCTCACGGTGAAGGACGCTCAAGCGCTGGATGGGCCGCTGAGCAGCAACGGCAAACTCACGGTGACTGGCACGGTCGACGCCAACGTCGAAGCCGGCTCGTTTGACCGCAGTGGCACACTCAAGGGCACGGCGATCGTTCCGACCATCGCCAAACCGCTGCCGCCCTCGAAGGGCCTTGGCGTGCCGTTCAACACGCTCCTTCCGCTATCGGTACCCATCAGTTTCTCGTCGCTGCCGAGCGGTAAGGTCAAGGACCTCCTGCTCGCACCCGCGGTGAATCCCTTCGGTTCGGCCCAAGTCGACGGCATCTACAGCATCGATGTTCCCGGCAATGCGACGCTGGAGATCTGTGATTCGCGCATCTCTGGCACGCTTCTTGTCACGCTTCGAAGCGGCGCCAAACTCCACGTAAAGAATGCCGTGCTCTGGGCGCCCGCGCGAGAGGACCTTCCGGCGCTCGTCGTCTTGGGCAACGACGGCAAGGTTGAAATCGAAAACTCTTCAATCAAGACGCTGAGCGAATCGACCGTCAACTTCAACCCGGCATCTACCCCCTACGCTGGCCTGAGTGACAACGACAAGAGCGACTCGTACCCATCGCAGATCAGCGGGCTGATTCACGTCGCGGGCGGCACCCCCGTCAAAGCCAACCCAGACGTTATCATCTTCGGCTGCGTTCTCGCCGACGGTCCAATCGAGATCGACGGTTCGTTTTTGCGGGCTGACCCGGCGCTGGCATCGAGCCCCATGCGGGGCTATCCGGGGGCCGTCAGCCGTGTTCGCGTGGTGCAGGGCTCGTGGCGGCAGCCGCCATTCTCCGAGGTCGCTTCTGCCGAACCCAACTGAGCCGATTGTGCTTTGAGTTGATGCCAGTTTCGCCCGGCCACCAACCCGCCCGATCCGCAGCGGCGCTGCCCCTTAGAACGTGGATTCAGAGTGCGCATCGCGGCGCCACCGCGGCGATCACACTTCGCGCAAGTCTTAGACAGTCTCGGTGTAAGGCTTCTGTGCCGCAGCGCTCGCGACCATCGCGTCATACTTGCCGAAGTCCAACGTCAAGAACGCGGGCACGAGAGCTGGATCAAACTGTGCGCCCGCACACTTGCGTATCTCCTCCAGCACTTGATCGCGCTGCATCGCGGCCCTGTACGAGCGATTGGAACTCATGGCATCGAAAGTATCCGCTAGGGCGATGACCCGCGCCAACTGCGGAATCTCTTCAGCGCACAGGCCGCTCGGATATCCGCGTCCGTCCCATCGCTCGTGATGGTGCAGCACACCCGGCAGCACGTCGGCCAAGAGCGGGATGTCTTTGAGGATGCGGTGCCCGATCTGCGGATGCTGCTTGATCGCCGTGAACTCCGCGTCGCTCAGCTTGCCCGCCTTGCCCAGCACCGCCTCGGGCACGCCGATCTTGCCGACGTCGTGGATCAGGCCCGCGATGCGAACGCGGTCAGCGTCCGCCGCGCTGTAGCCACTGGCCAGTGCCAGTCGCTCTGAGAGATGCGCTACGCGCTCAGAGTGGCCACAGGTGTATCGGTCCTTGGCGTCGATCGAAGCCGTGAGGGCTTCGAGCGTGCCCAAGAACAGCCGACGCTGGTCGGCGTACAGCACGGCGTTGTCAAGGAACGCCGCGACGTAACCCGCCGCGGCTTCTAAGAGTTGAATGTCGTAACTTGACACCTGGTTGTCGTCGCCGCGCTTGTCGCCTGCGAACAACATCCCCGCCAGTCCGTCGGTGCGAAGCACCGGAACGACAAGCACCTGGCCGGCGCCGGGGATCGGCTGCGCCCCCATCTCGGTCACGATCACGGGACCGCCTGCGCCCAGACGGTCAGAGTCCAGAACCGATGCGCACAGGCTGTCTGTATCAACTCCGGGATCACCGAGCACGAAGCGTTGTCCGCAGATGCTCGGGCCCATCCGCGGATCGGCCACGAATGTTGCCCCGATGGAACCGAACTCAAGCGTCTTGTGCAATCGGTCGCACAGGCCGTTGATGAAGGCCTCGGGCTTGCTCAGGTCTCGCATCGAGCGACCCATCGAATAGAGCAGGTCGATCGTCTCGTAGCAGTCGGTCAGTTGGCGTGTAAAGCCCGAAGCGGTCTGGTCGTGGTCGTCAAGCCGTGTCAGGTCGGCCGCCATCATCAGAAGCATGTCGCGCGTTGTCGTCGCCGAGTGTCGCGTGAAGCCGGCCCGACCGACGAGCGCCCTGCGCGTGGCCTGCGCATCAATCTGTGCCGAGTCGCAGCATCGCAGAAAGAACTCGTCGCGCAGCGCGGGCTCTGAGAGCGCCAACCCAACAATCGTGCCGATCCGATCACGCCGCCGAAACTCGGCCAGCGGCACGCCCCAACAGCCCGGAAACAGCTCCTGCACCGCCGGGTTGACCTCGCTGGCCCACAGTCTGGCCGATGAACTGATCATCGCCGTCATCGGCGCTGAGCCAAGCAGCAGAGGAATCGTGCCGGTTTCCAGCGGCTCCTGCAAGATCACACCGGCGGTATCGCAGCGCCAGGTCGGCATCCCAAGCGAGGCGCAACGCTCGCGCAGCGTGCTCACGCTTTTGGCAGATGCATCGCGCACCGGCTCAGGAAGCGTCAGGAACGAACCCGCTTGAAAGTTGCTCATGCAGACCTCACGCTGCTCGGCTGGTGATGTTCGACGGCACGTGCCGCACGGCCTCGGCCGCGCCGTTCTCGGCCAGAACCTGCTCAACGATCCCCATCAGTTCGCGGGCGCTGAAGGGCTTGGGCACAATTCGCCGAATGCTGGTGCCATCGAGTAAATTCTGGTTGAGAATGTGCCCACGCGCCGTGAGGAGAATCATCGGAACCCCCGCCGTGCGAGGCTCCTTTGCGATCCGCTGGGCCAGGTCAATGCCCGACATGTGCGGCATCTGAAGGTCGGTGATGATCACGTCGGGCCGGCGGAGCAGAGCCTTGTCCAGCCCCTCCTCACCGTCACGCGCGTCCTGCACATCGAATCCGCATCCGCGAAGTTTTTCGCTCACGACCATGCGGATCGGCGGCTCGTCGTCCACAACCAGCGCAAAGCGCACCGCCCCAGAACGCCCAGCCGGCCCGGCCGCCGCCGAAGGCGTGGTGGCCTGCATCGTGAGGTTGCTCGCCGCGCTCGGCGTGGCGGACAGAGTGGAGTTTGATAGTTCGTTTAACATCGTGGTCTGTTGTGAGAGGCCGTCGGCGGGACATGCGGCGGGATTCCTGACCGACACCCGGCGCTCCGCGAATCACTTGCATATCGACCTGTTGCCAACCGGCCTTCCGAAGCCGGCACCATCAGCTGCCGATAACCCGTGCGGGCGCGGGGGCGTGTGGGAACGTGACGATTGTGCGGCCTTCGCGCCCGACGCGGCCCGGTTCGCTGGACAGTGAACCCCGATCGACCACACCGCCGCGGCAAGAGAAAGCGCCGAATACTTCCGCGTGCCGGTCGCCGCTAAGCCCATCCCCGCCGCCAAACGAAATGTGCCGGTCACGTCGACCACCAGCCCGACCATTGACGTCCATGGACTTCCGCCAAGTCAGGAGACGGGACGCAACGCCAACACCGTCGCAGATCGGGCGGTCGAGCTCGCGGCGGCGTGGTTCAATCGCCGGGGCTGGCTGCCTCTCGATTTTCAACTCCAGACCTGGCGTGCCTATCTCGATGGCAGATCAGGACTTATAAACGCACCAACGGGCTTAGGAAAGACCCTCGCCGCGTGGATGGGTCCGGTCGCGGAGGCGTGGGCTGAGTCGGAGAGCCTGCTCGACGGTTCGAACTCCTCGCACGCGACGGTCAAGCCCCCGGCCCAACCGATCGTCCGTCGGACCAAGCCCGATACTCGGGCCGCCGCGGAGCCACTGCGGGTGCTTTGGCTTACACCGCTGCGGGCACTGGCCACCGACACGCTGGCCTCGCTGCAAGCGGCTTTGGAGCCCGTGCCCGACATTCAGGGCGGTGGAGGTTCAAGGGACCAGTTTCCCAAACTCAACTGGACCGTAGAACTTCGGACGGGCGACACCCCCGCTGCGCTCAAAGCAAGGCAGCGCAATCAACTGCCCACGGTGCTCGTCACCACTCCCGAGAGTCTCAGCCTGCTGCTCTCGTACCCCGGCGCTGCCGCTCGCATGGCCAGTGTGCGCACGGTCGTTGTTGACGAGTGGCACGAACTGATGTCGAGCAAGCGCGGTGTGCAGGTGGAACTTGCGCTCGCGCACTTTCGCAGACTTCGGCCCGACCTTCGCACCTGGGGCATGTCGGCGACGATTGGCAACCTGCCCGAAGCCATGCGCACGCTCATAGGCATTCGCCCTTCGATGAGCGCCTCTCGACCGCCAGCCGAGTTGGTCCGGTCGAGCCACGTCAAGAGAACTGAACTTCGCACACTCTTGCCCGACGACCCGGAGCGCTTTACCTGGGCCGGCCACTTGGGTATACGGCTGAGCGACAAGGTGCTCGAGCACATCGACAACAGTTCCTCTCAGTCCACGCTCATGTTCTGCAATACTCGCTCGCAGGCAGAAATCTGGTTCAAGCGATTGCTCGACGAGCGACCGGACTTGTTGGGCCATGTGGCCATCCACCACGGTTCGCTCGACAAGGGCTTGCGGCTTCGCGTTGAACAGTTGTTGGAGGAGGGTCGTCTTCGCTGTGTCATCTGCACGTCGAGCCTCGATCTTGGCATCGACTTTCGACCCGTCGACGATGTGATCCAACTTGGCAGCCCGAAAGGACTTGCGCGCCTCTTGCAGCGAGCCGGTCGGAGTGGCCACCGGCCCGGCGCAGTCTCGATCGTGACGGGTGTGCCCACCAACAGTTTCGAGTTGGTGGAGTTCGCCGCCGCCAGTCGCCTGATCGAGCGAGCAAACGATCTTGGTCAACAGATCGGAATGCATCCGAGCAGTTCCGTAGTTGAGGATCGCCCGCCGCTCGATCGTCCGATCGACGTTTTGGTTCAGCACATCGTCACGTGCGCCGTCGGTGACGGATTTGTTGAAGCCGAGTTGCTGGCCGAAGCACGCTCCACCGTCGCTTTCGAGCGACTTTCCGATTCGGAGTGGCGCTGGGCGATGGACTACGTCTGCCGCGGTGGCGCAGCGCTGAGCGCCTATCCGCGCTACGCCAAGGTCGTTGCCGCGCCCAACGACGACCCACGGGTAGGTCGGTGGATCGGCGCCTCAGACGCGATCGCACGCCTGCATCGCATGACCATCGGCACGATCTCCGGCACCACCATGATGCAGGTTCGATACGGCACAGGACAGATGGTCGGCACGATTGAGGAACAGTTCATCTCGCGATTGCCTGTCGGAGCCAGATTCATCCTCGCCGGACGCGTGCTGGAACTTGTACGCGTTCGAGAGATGACCGCGGTAGTCAAGCGGGTCAGCAACAAGTCGGGCATCGTGCCACGCTGGGACGGCGGACGCATGTCGCTCTCGACGCTGCTCGCGGCGGAAGTGCGCAGGCGGCTCGACGAGGCGCGGCGCGGCGAGTATGTCGGTCCGGAAATGAACGCCGTGCGGCCGCT
>JBGSRG010000535.1:0-1664 GCA_041737685.1 Phycisphaerales bacterium
GGGGGCTTGGGGGCTTGGGGGCTTGGGGGCTTGGCGTGGCGAGGGCTTCAATCCTTCGATTGCGCGCTCGGAGCGTTGGCCCGTGACGATCAGAATGTGAAGATCGACTATTGTTCGCTTGTGACACGCCCGCCGCGCACATTGCCCGACTCGCAATCCCAACCCGGCACCGATCCTCAGCGCGGCGTGCGAGCGGGTGCACCGATGGGCGATGCGGCACGGCACGCGGCGTTTTTGGCGGTGTCGCGTCAGACCCGGCTGTGGCCGGAGTTCGATCTCCACGCGATCGACAGCGCGATCGATCGCATCATGGCGAGCGCCGATGAGCGTGATCGAGCATTTGCGCACGCGATCTATGACGTGAGCGTGCGTCGATGGATCACGCTGCGCACTTTGGTTGAAAGGCATCTGACGAGGCCGTGGGACCAGATGGACCCGAAGTTACGCGGCGGCTTGCTGGCGTGCAGCGCTCAACTGCTCGGGCTGAGCCGAGTGCCCGCGTCGGCAGCGCTCAATCACGCGGTTGAGTGGGTGAAGCAGCAGGTTGGGCTTGGCCCATCGAAGGCGGCCAACGCGGTGCTTCGGCGGGTGCTGCACGATTTAGGTGGGGAGCATCGACACTCGCCCGAACGCCGGCGTTCAGAGTATCGCGGGCTGCGGGATGAACTGCCTTTGGGTGGCGCGGAGCGGGGTGCGCGGGTGCTGAGTTCAGAGGTGCTGCCTGAGCCCGAACTCGACCGACTGGCCGTGGCGACCAATCACCCGAGAGTACTGATCGAGGCATGGCTGCGGGATCGATCGATCGCGGATGTTCGCAACCTCTGTCTGCACTCGATGGCCGAGGTGCCGATCGTGCTGAATGTTGACGGGACCGACAGCGGCGGGTTCGAGTCGCTGCTCGCCGACCACGTGAGCGCGGGAAACCGGGTCTTTGGCGGATCGAGCACTGAACTGCGGGCACTGCTTCGGGAACGCACAGACGTGTGGGTGCAAGATTCGGCCTCGTGCCGTGCAGTTCGTTCGCTGCGCGGGCTAGCCCGCTCGCCAAGCGTGATCGTTGACCTTTGCGCGGGTATGGGGACCAAGACGCGGCAACTTGAGGCGGAGTTTCCCGACGCGACGATCTTGGCGACCGACGTGGACGTGGGGCGAGCGAATGTGCTGGAACGGGTGTTTGAGCGGTCGACCAATGTAAAGGTGATGCCACCGGCGAGAGTCTTTGCCGAGTGGGGTGGTCGGGCGGACTTGGTGTTGATCGATGCGCCGTGCTCGAACACCGGCGTGCTGGCGCGCCGGCCCGAAGCCCGCTTCCGCTTCAGCCGCGACACGGTTGGCTCGTTGGCGGCGGTGCAGCGCCAGATCATCGCTGATTCGATCGTGCTGCTGCGAGAGCGGCCGCGAGGGTCCATCCTCTACTCGACTTGCTCGCTTGAGCGTGCCGAGAACCAGGATCAGGCGGTGTGGGCGGCGAAGTGGCACGGGTTCAAAGTCACCCGAGAATCTTCGGTTGATCCGTTCGGCCTGCCGGGCGACCCCCCAAGCCAGTATCGTGATGGCGCGTACTCGGTGCTGCTTGAAGGCTGATCAACGCCGCCAACCGACACTGCTGGCGCAACCCAACATTGGGTGGTACACTGTCAATCTCAAATCCGCACGCTCCCCCC
>JBGSRG010000050.1:0-10825 GCA_041737685.1 Phycisphaerales bacterium
TGCGCAGCAGTTCGGCGCATGAGTAGAGCACGTCGGAGAGCTGCTCGCGCACTCCGGGCTCGTCAACGCGCTTGGCCATCTTGAACGGCTCGGTCGCGTTGATGTGCTGATCGACGACCGTGACGAGGCGGCGACCGGCGACGAGGGCTTGGTCGATCTCGCCGGCGTTGAGGGCCGCAATGGCGCCGTCAACGGTTGAGGCGGACACGCTGAGTCGATCAACGGTTGCGCCGCCGCCGAGTTCGAGCAAGGTGTCGCTGGTGGGGGGGGGAATTGCTCCGCCGAAGTACTTCTCGATCATGTTGCCGACGCGGTTGACGCTGTTCGAGAAGCCGTTGGCCAGATCAGCGTTGTAGACCTCCACAAACTTTGCGTGCGAGAAGTCGGCGTCGTTGGCGTTCAGCGGCCCTTGCGTGAGCAGATACCAGCGCACGCCGTCGATGCCGAAGGTGCTCGCGTAACCGCGGAGCGTGTCCAGATCGACAAAGTTGCCCAGGCTCTTGCTCATCTTGCGGCCTTCGCGAACCCAATAGGCGTGGGCATAGACGGTGCGAGGCAACGTGCGATTGAGCGCCATTAGCAGGCACGGCCAGATGACCGCGTGGAACCAGAGAATGTCCTTGGCGATCAGGTGCGTGTCGGCGGGCCAGCGCACTCGGAGTTCGTCGGTGTCAACAACGCTGAGATAGTTGAAGAGTGCGTCGATCCAGACGTAGATTCGGTGGCCCGGATCGTCGGGCATGCGGATGCCCCACTGACTGGCGGGATCGTCAGAGATCGCACGAGAAATGGGGATGTCGTTCAGTGTTTCACGCAAGCGTCCGAGCACTTCGTTGCGGCGTGCTTCGGGCAGGATGAAGTTGGGGTTCGCGTCGAGGTGTGCCCGCAGTCGGTCTTGATACGCGCTGAGCCGGAAGAAGTAGTTGTGCTCGGTTCGTTGCACCAGGGGCTTGCCGCTGACCGGCGAGACGTAACCCGCGTCCTTCGCGGTTGTCTCGGTCAGATACTCCTCTTGCGAAGGATCCCACCAGCCGGTGTAGTCGCCCAGATAGACATCGCCCGAGGCCTGCAGTGCACGGATGTAGCCGACGACCTTGCTGGTATGGCGCGGCTCGGTGGTGCGGATGAAGTCTGAATAATCACAGCGCATGAGCGCGAAGGCTTTGCGAAACTCCGCCGCGTTGGTGTCGGCCCACTGCAAGGGCGTTACGCCGCGTTCGGCGGCGGTGGTCACCACCTTGTCGGCGTGCTCGTCGGTGCCTGTGAGGAAGAAGACGTCTTTGCCGACAAGCCGCTGGAACCGGGCGGTTGCATCGGCAAGGGTGGTGGTGTAGCAATGGCCAATGTGCGGGCGGTCGTTGACGTAATAGATGGGCGTGGTGATGTAAAACCGACCATCGCTGCGGGCGGCGTCGGACGGTTTGGGAGCGGTGTTTGAGGGGGCTGACATGCGGGCGGAGTCTAGGGGAGAGCGGGCCTCATCGGGTCGATAGACGGGTGGCTGTTTGGTGCATCGAGGCTGGCAAACGGCGGCTTCGGGCATGGGCTTGGCGCGGTTGATAGGTCAGTAGGGACGTTTTAGGCCGAAATGGCGCTGCACGGGTGCCGCATTCACGCCCGGTGGATGAAGGCCAGCCAACACAAGCGGGCTGGCGGGCGTATAGATCAATGGATTGTTGAATTCAGTCGGCGGTGATCTGGCCGACCGCAAAGGGAGTCTGTTGATGAACGGTCGAACCGGATTGAGCGTTTGTGCTGGCCTGAGCGTGCTGATCTGCTGCGCGGGCCAAGCTGCCGGGCAGAACGCGCTGGGCGACGGGCGCGCACTCGACCGAAATCTTCGGGTTGGCTCGGGCGGCGTCAACACGCCGGTGCGCGATCTGCAGTCGCAGATTCGGTACAACAACGCGATCGTGACGGGGCAGGCCGCGGGCGGAAGGTCGTTCCGGGGTGATCTGGGCTATCGCGCTGACAACGAGTTTGGTGCGTCGCTTGGCTCGGATGCGAACTACACGTTCAGGCGCGATGCGGCGTACTCGGCTGCGCCACTGCTTGGCATCCGGACCAGCGATGCCGTCCGCTACCAGTTTGCGCTTTCCACTGGCAGCGCACTGCCCACACAGTTGGCGGGCACGTACGGCGCAGTGAACCGATACTCGGCGGTGACCACCGGCTCGGACGTGGATGCACGCGTGCGTTCGGTCGTGCCCGCGCCCGTTGATACGGCAAGAGTTTCGGGCACGGGGCCGATCTCTGACGGCACGGGCGGCCAACTTCGCAGCACGTCCAGATTCACAACCGAGCGGGCTATCCGGCCCACGCTCGTGGGCTTTACCAACGACGACGCTGGCGGCGAATACACCATCACTGCGTCACCTTTGCTCGGGGTCAATCTTTTCAAGAGCGGGCAGAGCGAACGCATCCCAGAGCCGCGGCCGGGCGAGACGCTGCCGAGTCTTCCAGGCCAGAGGCTAGAAGATCTGCCCGCACAGCCGGGCCAGCCCAACAATCGACCGGTGGTCAGCCCTTTGTCGGGCTTTGAGGCCGGTGCGGGCAACTCGCCCAGCGCACTTGAGGCGTTTGGTACCAGCAACGTGCCGCGCATCGACAACGCGATTCGCGGCGCTGCGCTCGGCCCGAGTTCGATCGATCATCAACGCGTGCTGAGCCGGTTTGAGACGGCCTATTTGGACAACGCCGAAGGGGTAAGGGGCGGTCAGCCCTCGACCGCGCCGGGCAGCGACGGTCGGCTGCCGACCGGGCCGGACACAGATCCGGGTGATGCGACGGCGAGCAACGGCGCGTCGTCGCCAGTGGGTCGCAACGACAGCACGCTCGCATCGCTTGGTTGGGAGCAGCAGCTGGTGCGCACACGAGCGTCGCTCCGCGGCGAAGATCCGGTTGAGGCGCTCAATCGCTTTGAGCGTGATCGCACGGCAAGCGAGCAGGCAGAATCTCAACCCAGCGGCGTCTCGTCGCTCGGTCCATTGACGGTCAATCTCGACGAGGACGCGCTGCGGACGGAACTTGAAGCAATGGCCCGCGCGGGAAACAAGCTTGGGCTCACGCCCGAGACGCTGAGGGCGCTCCGCACGGCGGGGGTGAACTTCGATCGGCTTGATGGCGGGCTGCTGCCCTCGCGCGGTCGAAGGGTCGACGAAGAGTCGTACAAGCGCAGCATGGCGGCGGGACAGGACATGCTCGCCGCGGGCAGGTTCTTTGATGCTGAAGAGCGATTTGCTCGGGCACTCTCTGCGGCCCCGGCCGATGCGCTCGCGTCGATCGGTCGAGTGCACGCACAGGTTGGCGGCGGTCTGTATCTCTCTGCCGCGGCGAACCTGCGACGGTTGATCATCGATCATCCCGAACTGCTGGCATCCACTTTCAGCGAAGACTTGGTGCCCAAGCCTGAACGTGTGGCTCGGATCCGCGGCCAACTTTTGGACGTTCTTGAGGCTAAGAGAGACCGGGGCAACGCTCTGGGGCGCGACGCGGGCCTCCTGCTTGCTTATCTGGGCCATATCACAGGCGACGTCCAGACGACGCAGCGCGGGCTGGGCGAGTTTGAACAGCGCCTGAACGAGGACGAGAAGGCCGATGCGGCGCTGGCGGAGTTGCTGAGCAAAGTCTGGCTTGAACCAACTGCTAAGTAGCGGATCTGTCGGAACTTACAGGCGATTGGTTCTTGGCTGTGCTTGGGGTGTCGGGCCTGTGGATGGGGTCCGTTCGTCACGCCGGGCCTCTGTGCCATCGCCATTCCCCGGAAATGGGGCCTGGCCACCAAGTACCAACCCAAAGCGAGCCCGCCTGGTTTGCAAGCAAGCGCCGAACCCCAGAAACCTGAATTTGTGACCGCAAGCAATCCCAGATGGGGTCCCCTGCGTAGTTCTTGCGCGATGCGAGACCCGGAAGGTGTAAATCGTGTGAAACTCAGCGATTGCTCTTGCGAACTCGCCGGGCGGGGGTATCGTCTTAGTTGGTCGGGCGTGCGGAGACGAGAGATTGGGCTGACCGCTCTCGTCGAATCACGCTCTCGCGGCACTCGCGTTGCCGCAAACGCTTTACTCTCGCCAACGGTCGGCAACTGGAGAACAGAGATATGAATCGCAGAGCGATGATCGCCCTCGCGGGCGGCGCTATCGGCCTTGTGTCGGCAGCGCAGGCGGACGTGGTTTTCACGGTCGAGCGAAACCTCGGCCCCGGCAACAACGGGAATATTCCCGAGCAGTCGGTGCAGTACCTTGCCCGCTTCAACAACAGCACGACGACGAAGGTGACGCGCGAGCAAGTCTCGGCGTCGATCCAGGCACAGAACCCGGGCCTGGGCTTTCAGGATTCGTACGTTCGACTTGCCGACGTTGCGGTCGGCGCGAACGACAACGAGTTCATCCTGACGCAGGGCACCTTCAACGACAATGAGTACGTGCTGGCTCGCGTTGGCGGTCAGGCAGCGCTCGGCGCGGTGCTGCGGATCAACGGCATCACCAATGTTGCACCCGGTGTGCAGACGCTCACCTCGAGCGGCTTTGTCTCGAACGCGATCGGCACGGTCTATCACGCGCCGACGAACTCGACGCTGAACGTCCTGAACCCCGGCGGACTGATGAGCCCGTCGATGCGAACCGACGGCATCGTGGGTGTGAACTACACGACCGGTGCACAGACCGTGATGTTCAATGAGAGCCCGCCCGACCCCATGCCCCGTTACCAGGCGGGCGCCTACATCACCAAGGACGGCCGGGCCAACGCGGGTGCCAACGAGCACCTGGTCACCAGCATTCAGGGCGGCATCAACGGCAACGGGCAGGTCGGCAACAACGCTGGCGGTGCTCAGCTTTACCGCTTCAACTTCGCGAACGATCTGACGGGCGGAACGATGACCCGCGTTGTGGACTTCACCAACACCGCCGAGACGGGCCAGGCCAGCAACTTCCTGATCGGCAACACGCGAGACATGTTCAACAACGGCGGCGTTCGCGGCGTGGTCTCGGTGCCCGGCACCAACGAGGTGTACGTGGCGTTCCGCTTCTTTGGCATCTGGCAGGTGCTGCTGAACAACGACGGCTCGTACAACTCCATGAGTCAGATCTCAAACATGGACCTGCTCGACGCCATCGCGTATGACCCCTTCGAGGACAAGATCGTCTTCGGCTCAAACCAGTTCAACGCGACGGGCCTTTGGGAGATCAATCGCGACGGCACCGGCCTGAACCAACTGGTTGCCGACGTGCTGGTGCGCGGCATCGATGTTCGTCAGAACATTGTTCCGGCACCCGCTGGCATCGCGCTGATGGGCCTGGCTGGCTTGCTCGCGGCTCGGCGTCGTCGCTGAGTCGAGTGTGGTGAGTTTGCGATGCGAAGTCAGCGTCGCTGAGACCTGTGCGGGCAACTCGCTCGTTTGAAAGGAAACAGAGGCCAGCGTCCGAGGGACGCTGGCCTCTTTCGTTGTGCTCAGGCACTTTCTCGCCGCCGTCGAGCAGCCTGCTGCTCGGCGTCAATCCGTCGATTCACCGCCATCAAACCCGAGCCAGACAAACGCTGGTGCGGCTAAGCGGACGGCAACCAACCGGATGTTCATCACGGGCACGTCTGGCCCAGATTGCTCGACCAATCACTGTTGAAGGCCAAGAGGTCGAGAAGGTCCACGATGCCGTTTCCGTTGTAGTCGCCCAGCGTGCCGTTGGGCACCGTTGTGCCGAGATTGCTTGACCAGTCGCCGTTGAAGGCGAGCAGGTCGAGCAGGTCGACCGAGCCGTTGCCGTTGTAGTTTCCGGGGCAGGGGGTTTCGGGCTGGCAAGCTGTTGCAACGCACGCGGAACTCTGGCCAAGGAACGTCCCGCCCAGATCGGCGCATGTTCCAACGTCCGTGTGACTGCAAGCCAAGCCGACGCAGCACGCGCCAAGCTCCGGTGCGGGGGCGATCCTGCCCGGAGCTAACAGTGCGACACGCGGAGCACGCAACGCATCAAACTCCGCGCGCAGGCCGGTCGGAAGGGGTCTCGTCGACCTTGCGAACAACATGCTCGCGGGAATGTCGGACGGCTGCACAGGCTCCCAAGGCTGCCCGACCAACAGGGCGTTGATGTTCTGATCAACGTCCGCCGCCGGGAACGGCAGACCGGCCGTGGCGGCGTAAACGCAGCCGGACGATCCGGTGCCAACGAACGGATCGCCCTCTGGCAGGTTCACTCGCGGCGCGAACGAGCCGCCATCAACCGTGAACGTGTGATTGAACCACCCGCAGCCGTTGCGAGTCCACCCGCTAGCGATCAATGAGGGCGAGATGTTGAGTTTCACACCTACTGCCCCAGGCTCCGCTCGAACGACCCACGCCGAGTGGACCCAGTCACAGCTGTGCGCGTTCCATAGGTTGCCGTCGGTCGGGTTGTACGAAACCAGCCCCAGTGAACTGTTGGTCCAGTTGCCCGGGCTCGCGACCGCTTCCACGCGGCAGTTGACAAACGCGCCGCGAAACCGGTCCGAGGAAGCCACCAGCGAGCGGGCCGATGTGGGCGCCTTGAACTCGAATCGCCAATCGCAGTTGTAGTGCGCTGCGAACGAAGAAGGAAGGTACAGCGGTGCCGAAGTCAGTTCGGTCAGTCGCACGTCCTCGTCGATCGCGAAGTGCCGGTAGTTGCCAGCGTCACGACGCGATGCCGCGTCATAGAGGTATTCAACACCGGTGAGCGACTGGACGGTCTGGAATCCCGAAAGCGGCGTGTCCCGAACTGTGACATTCCGGCGCAAAGAGAGCGCCGCGGCGAACGACCAAGAGATCGAGTGCCCATACAACGGGCTGGCCCGACGCGCATCGCCCCAGTCCTTGTCGGGCAACGTGCCGTTGACGAAGTGCATGCCGTCGATGTAAACCTCGTGCCCGCCGTTAGCCGCGTAGTCCACGAACGAGGTGAACAGCCCCGCGCCGCCCACACCGGCCGGTGCCGGGCGGCAGTATGAAACGGTCACGTTCTCGTAGACCCGGATTCCGCCCCCATTCGAGAGCCCACCGATCGTGTGGTACCAGCCGAAGCGAACTTTGCAATCCTTGACGTGGATGAGGTTCGAGCCGCGGCTGTCGAGCAGCATCGGCCAGTTGCCATTGCTTTGTCGATCAAAGCCAAAACCCTCGATCAGCCCGCCCTCGATCAGCACACCGTCAAAGTCCAACACCTTGATCCCGTTCAGATCCTGACCGTTGACGTGCGGTGTGTGCTTCATCGGCTCGGCGGTTTCGATCGAGACGTTCCCCGAGGCGATCAGGTGGTTTGGCAGGTTGACGTAGAGGGTTTGCGCGTCGGTGTCATAGAACCACCGGGCCAGATCGCCCGTGATCGCAGAGGACACAAGAGAAAGGTTCGCCACCGAACGACACGGATATCGATCGACGTCGGCATCGGTGTTACCGATCTTTACCCAGTAAACCGGCTCGGGGTCGATCCGCGAGTAGAGAGTGGACGACCCGAGGTCTTGCGCTGTCCAGCCTTGAGCCCCGTAATGACGCGTAAACGCCGACACCATCCAACCTTGAGAATCTTCGGGCCACGGCCTGAGCGCTGCGCCCGTGCTGATGACTCGTAGGCCGCGCCCAGTGGGCCCGGGTGATCTGAACTCGCCCTTGAGCCGGAAGCACACAAAGGGTGCCGACCGGGCCAGGATCAAGTCGCGTAAATCATTGCTATCTCTACACTTGAACGGACTTGACATCGAACCGGTGCCGCCGCCGCCCAGCGCATCGCCAGCGTCGTCTTGAATCACAAAGAGGTCCGTGCGTGCCAACGAAACCGCGTACTGCGTGCGGTCGTCGAGGATGTGTTCGAGTTTGGTAAGGTGCTCGTTGGAACCGATTTCGCCCCAGCTCGATGGCGCACCGAATCGTGCCGCGAACGGCTCGGCTCCGAACGAAGGTGTGTGACTCAATAACCAAAGAGCAATGGTAAGCACAGCGCATTTAGCAAGTGATTTCATAGGGAACGCAGCGTATCGGCAACCCTGAGCCGACGCAAGAGTGATCTCGGATTCTTAACACGCTGTTGCTTTGGAGCAGGCGGTGGTGAACAGACGCATTCTGGAGTCTCCTAGGTTGGGTGTCTTGTGGCGTGCGGTAATGGTCAGCAACGACCGTAACGGGACGGATGGCCGATGACGGCGCACCACACGCGAGATCGACTGAGCGCCAGCAGGGCTGATGCGAGCGCGAGGCGCGGCGGGATGGGGAGGCCCCGACCCTTTGCCGAGGACCATGCGGCAAGCCTACCCGATGGGGGACGTTTGACCAAGAGAAAGTGACAGGATCGGCTTGGAAAGTCGTCGGCGAGGGTCGGCTCGACGAAGAATCGTCGGCGATTGCTACGCTGGAACAACGAGCTGCATCGCGCTGCGAACCGCTTGGCCCATGTCCGCCGGGCTCATCGCCACCTCAACGCCCGCGGCCTTGAGCGCAGCGATCTTTGCGTCGGCGGTGTCCTCTTCGCCGCCGATGATCGCGCCCGCATGGCCCATGCGTTTGCCGGGCGGGGCGGTGCGACCTGCGATGAACGCGGCGACAGGCTTCTTGACGTGGCGCTTGATGAACTCTGCGGCGAGAATCTCGTCGGCACCACCAATCTCACCGATCATCAGGATTGCATCGGTGGCGGGGTCGGCCTCGAAGAGTCGCACGCACTCGCTGTGGTTGAGGCCGCGGATAGGGTCGCCGCCGATGCCCACGCACGTGCTTTTGGCAAATCCGAGGTTGCTGGTCTGCCACACGGCCTCGTAGGTCAGGGTGCCCGAGCGGCTGACGATGCCGACACTCTTGCCGAGTTTGCTCTCGGAGATGTGGGTGTGGATATAGCCGGGCATGATGCCGATCTTGCAGCCAGACCTGGTGAATGGGTTGTTGGATTGCTCGCCCGCACCCGGTGAATCGCTCTTGGGGCCGGGCGTGATAACGCCCGGGCAGTTGGGGCCGACGAGCGTGATCTGTTCCGCGGCGGATCGTGTTGCGTTGATCGCGTCGAGCACGGCCCGGGCCCGGATCATGTCGTTGACGGGCACGCCCTCGGTGATGGCGCAGATGACGCGGATGTCGGCGTCGGCGGCTTCGAGGATTGCATCGGCCGCGCCGGCGGGGGGGACGAAGATCATGCTGGCGGTGGCACCCGTCTCTCGCACGGCCTGCGCCACGGTGTCAAAGACCGGCACCGAGGCGTGGTCGTCGATGGCGAACTTCTGACCGCCCTTGCCGGGGGTCACGCCGCCGACCAGTTTGGTGCCGTAGAGGAAGCAGCCCCGAGCGTGCTGGCCGCCGTATGCGCCGGTGATGCCCTGACAGATGAGTTTCGTGTTCGCGTCGACGAGAATGGCCATAGGGGCGAAGGGTAGGGACCACATGCGCGGGGTGGGGGCCAAACGGGGAGAGAGGGTGGTGGGCACGCCGCTAGCATCGGAACATGACGATTCACGCAAAGTCAGGGCAGGCCAACGGCAACGTTGGAAGGGGCGGGGACGGGGGGACGGGCGGGCGCGAGTATGTGCTTGGCACAGGCGATGACGAACTGGTGCGGCTCGAGATTCAGCACCGCCTGTGGTCTGACATGGCCGTGTCGAGTTGGCGCCGCGCGGGCATCAGCCTTGGCTGCCGGGTGCTCGATCTGGGCAGCGGGCCGGGCCACGCCACGTTTGACCTGGCGCAGATGGTCACGCACAGCGGGCTGGTCATCGCGGCGGATCAATCACAGAGCTTTGTCGATCACATCCGCAAGTCGGCGAAGGACCGAGGTATGACTCACGTCCGTGCCGAGGTGAGCAACGCCGAGGCTCTCTCGCTCGAAGTAATGAGCGCAGCGCCCTTCGATGCGGTCTATGTTCGCTGGCTGCTCTGCTTTCTGCCCGATCCCTCGGCGGTGCTTCGCGCGGCCAAGTCCGTACTGAAGCCCGGCGGCCGGATCATCATTCACGACTACTTCAACTGGCAGTCCATGACCGCAGCACCCCGAGTTCCGGGCCTGGATCGGTTCATCCGCGCAAGCATGGCTTCATGGAGCGCTCGCGGAGGGAATCCCGACGTTGTCGCCGCGCTGCCGCGCTCGTGGCACGAGTGCGGCTTTGAGCTCACGCATCTTGAGATGCACGCTCGGCTGGCGCGGTGCGGCATGAGCGCGGGCAGCGGGCCGAACGACGTGTGGAACGATCCGTTGATGGCTTGGCCGATGACGTGGTGGCGGACCTACGCACCGAAACTGGTGCAGATGGGCCAGTTGACACAGGCCGAGTGCGATCAGGGATTGCAAGAACTGGCGGTGATGGAGCGAGACCCATTCGCGTTCGTGGTTTGCCCGCCGGTGTACGAGTTGATTGCGCGCGTTTGACTCGTCATCTTGCCAAGATCCCGCGGATCGTGAGCCCGCGGCCCCGCCGGCTCGGGGGGGTGGTGGGGTGCCATCGACGACGACACGGCGGGAGGGACGCCGTCCCTCTCGATCGACTGGGACGTGAGCGGCCACACCGCGCGCTGCCACACGTGCTGTTGGTGGTATCTGACCGACGTACAGTTCAGCGTGGTCGCGATGATCGACGAATCCACGGCTGACCAGATCACCGAGCGCGTGGCCTACACGCCCTACGGCGCGGGAACATGGATACATCCCGGCGACCGAAACCTCGACGGCACGGTGGACTTTGGTGACCATCTGGCTTACCTGAACTTCTGGAGCCCGCAACTGGGCACCAAGCACGGCGGCATGAGCCAGTTCGCCGATGACCCCGCCGCGGGCAGTGAATCGGCGGACGTGAACCGCGACGGCACGGTGGACTTGCTGGACCTGCTTGCGAACAACGATTACTG
>JBGSRG010000133.1:0-1760 GCA_041737685.1 Phycisphaerales bacterium
CCCATCCCCGCGACTGCAGCCGCCGCCAATCCGCCCACCGCCAACATCGACCACGCCCGGGCCGTCGAAAGCACCCCAAACGCGTGCGACCGGCGGGAATCCAAACAAGGGGACACATCATTCGTTACGGTCGATTTCATGTGGAGCGGTCCTAGCAGGTGAGAAACGCAATGCAAACGCGCAGTTTCAGAACTTCATCCAACGCTTGCGGCACAGGCTCAATGGCCACGCACCGACACCAACAACGGACAGACAATCGCAGAGTTCTGCGCTCTGCCACGCCCCCACCGGCCCCAACTCCGCACGCGATGGTACCGGTCTGTCGGTTCTTCGGTGCGGTGCTTGCCCCGGCACCGCCGCTTTGTGTGGATTCCCCGGTGCCCTCCTAAAGTTTCTCCACACGCCCAACGCCCCGCACCCGATCCCTCCACCACCTCCCCCGGCCCGCGCAATTCGACGCCTGGAACCAAAAGCATGACCACCATCCCATCGGATCCCAAGATCGCTTCGATACGCGCCAGCACGCCGAGCCACGCCACCTCAACCCCCGCCACAAATCAGCAGCACATGCAAACCCGCGACCGCCTCGGCCTGCTCCAACCCTCTGACACCTTCGCCCATCGCCACATCGGTCCAGACGACCGCGAAGTCGCCGAGATGCTCGGCTCACTCGGCCTCGACTCACTCGAACAACTCACCCAGGCGACCGTTCCCGCCTCCATCCGTCTTCGCAAACCCCTCCTCATCCCCGGCCTTGACGATCACAACATTCGCGGCGAGGCCGAACTCCTCAGCGAACTGCGAGCCGTCGCCCGCCTGAACACCGTCAACCGCTCGTTCATCGGCATGGGCTATCACGGCACCATCACGCCCGCCGTTATCCTGCGAAACGTCATAGAGAATCCGGGCTGGTACACGCAGTACACACCTTACCAAGCCGAGATCGCTCAGGGCCGTCTCGAAGCCCTGCTCAACTTCCAAACCATTGTCGCCGACCTCACAGGCTTGCCCCTCGCGGGCGCCAGTCTTCTTGACGAAGCGACCGCCGCCGCAGAAGCGATGGGCATGGCCTATTCCATCAACGGCGCAGGCTCGGGCGAATCAAGCAAGACCGCCCGCCACACCTTCCTGTGCGCAGATGATTGCCATCCGCAGACCATCGCCGTGGTCCAAACCCGCGCTGAGGGCCTGGGCATTCAGGTTCGGCTCTTCAACTCGCGCACCGATGCCGCGAGCAAACAACTCGACGACACTTGCTTCGGTGTGATCGTGCAATACCCCACCTCCGACGGCCGTGTCGAGTGCTACCAAGCCCTGACCAAGGCCGCACACTCAAGCGGCGCGCTCATGATCGCCGCGACCGATCTGCTCGCGCTGACCTTGCTCAAGCCGCCGGGCGAATGGGGCGGCGAGCGCAACGGCAAAGACAGCGCAGACATCGCCATCGGCAGTTCGCAGCGCTTCGGCGTGCCCATGGGCTTCGGCGGCCCACACGCCGCGTTCATCGCCACTCGCGAAGAGTTTGTCCGCAAACTTCCCGGCCGAATCATCGGCGTCTCCCGAGATTCTCAGGGCCACCCGGCACTGCGAATGGCGATTCAGACACGCGAACAGCACATCAAGCGTGAGAAGGCCACAAGCAACATCTGCACCGCCCAAGCACTGCTGGCCATCGTCGCCGGTTTCTACGGTGTCTATCACGGTCCAGAGGGTCTCAAGCGCATCGCCCAACGCACCCACGCCTTTGCTCAGGCGTTCCG
>JBGSRG010000141.1:0-13982 GCA_041737685.1 Phycisphaerales bacterium
GTCGGCCTTGCCAGCGGGCTTGGCCCCGGGCTTAGCGGCGTCGTCGGCCTTCTTGGCGGTGATGACCTCGGGCTCGGCGGCGCCTGCGGCGGCTGTGGTCTCCTCTTCAGCCGTCTTGGTGGTGCCGCCCATGACAACCTGAGCAACGACCGCGTGCGAGTCGGTGACGAGTTTCATGTCGTCGCGCGGCAGTTTGACCTGGCCAGCGGTGATCATCTCGCCTAGGTCGAGTTCGGTGATGCTGACCTCGATCTCATCGGGCAGGTCGATGACGCGACACTCGATCTCGATTTCCAGATTCGGGTGAACGAGGATGGTGCCCGCCTGCTTGAGGCCCTTGGCGTCGCCGATGAGGCTGATGTGGACCTTGGTGTGGACGCGCTCGTTGAGATCGACGCGGGCAAAGTCGCAGTGCACGATGTTGGTGCCCAGATAGTCGAATTGCAGATCCTTGAGCAGGACCATCTGCATCTCGTCGGCCTCTGATCGGCCGGGGAAGTCGAGCCGGAAGACCTTCTCGCCCCGGGTGATCATGGTCACGGCGATCTTCTGGTCGACCGTGATCGCGAGCGGATCACGTCCGTGTCCGTAGACCACGGCGGGGAGGCGGCCCTTGGCCCGCTCACGTGCGGCGTATCGCGAGCCAAGACGGTCGCGCTTCTCTGCGGCCAACAACGGTGATTTCTCGTGCATGGTTCTTTCCTCTGTATGGCGGCCGGGTTGAACTTTGGCCGCGGTGTTGCGAGATGCGAACTTGGTTGGATCTGAGCGGGTATTTGCGGGTGAACTGGCCGATGGACTAACGCTTGGTGCCCGCGGTCTTGTGGAAGAGCGCACTGACCGACATGTTGTGGTGGATTCGGTGGATGGCTTCGCCAAGCAGTTTGGCGACGCAGAGTTCGGTGTAGCGTTCGCGGATTGGGCCGATGCGCCCGATCACGTCGGGCACGGTGTTGGTGCCGACGATCTGGCTGATGGCGCTGTCTCGCAGCCGCTCGATCGCCATACCGACCAGCACGGGGTGAGTGGCCGCGACGATGACCTTGGAGGCCCCCGCCTCGACCACAACGCGGGCCGCTTCGCAGACCGTGCCCGCCGTGGTGATCATGTCGTCGTACATCAGCACGGTCTTGCCCTTGACCGAACCTATGAGAGAACCGGTTTTGACCTGGCTGCCCGAGAGCCGACGCTTGTGGATGATGGCCAGATCGCCGTGCAGCAGGTTGGCGAAACTCTCGGCGACCTTGACGTTGCCCACGTCGGGCGACACTAGGCACAGATCGCCCAGTTCCTCGCGCATGCCCATGAAGTACTCGTAGAACACAGGCGTGGCCGAGAGGTGATCGACGGGAATATCAAAGAATCCCTGGATCTGCGCGGCGTGCAGGTCGAGCGCCAACACTCGCTCGGTGCCAGCGGTCGTCAGAAGATTCGCGACGAGTTTCGCCGTGATCGGCACGCGGCCCTCGTCCTTGCGGTCTTGGCGGGCGTATCCGAAATAGGGCGTGACGACCGTCACGCGGCTGGCGCTGGCACGCTTGAGGCAGTCGATAAAGACCAGCAACTCCATTAGATTGTCGTTCACGGGAGTTGAGGTGCTGATGACCACGTAGCAATCGCGGCCGCGAACGTCCTCGTCGAGTTTGACGATGATCTCGCCGTCGGGGAAGATTTCGCTGCGAGCAGCGCCCAGCGGCAATTCGAGGTGATTGGCCACGCGACGCGTGAGTTCCACGCAGTTGCGCCCGGCGAAGATTTTCAGCGAGTTCGCGTCGTCGCGGCTCATGCGCTGACCCTTCCCGCCCGGCGGGCGCGATAGATGCGGTCGACTTCTGCCAGTTGCTCGGGCGTGTTCACGCTGAGCACGTCCTCGGCAGGAACCGACGGGATGACGCCGACGGTGCGACCCTCGGCGAGCAACATTCCGGGAACGTCGGTGATGTAGTACTCGCCGCTGCTCGGGTTGCGTTGAACGCGTTCGAGCGTGCTGAACAGAGCGGCGACGTCGAAGCAGTAGTAGCTGGGATTGATCTCGCGAACGTTCAGTTGCTGCGGCGTGCAGTCTTTCTGCTCGACGATGGCCGAAAATGCGCCAGACTGGTCACGAACGATACGCCCGTAGCCGCTGGGATCGTCGATGACGCTCGTGGCGAGCGTTGCCCAAGCGTGAGCCTTGGCGTGCTCTTCCCGCAGTTGGCGAAGGGTCTGGGTGCGGATGAGAGGGCCATCGCCGGCAAGCACGAAGACGTCGCCTGCACCGCTACCAACTCCCTTGGTAACCTGTTCGGAAAAGAGGTGCTCAGCGCAGCGCACCGCGTGGCCTGTTCCCAGTTGCTCGGGCTGTTCAGCAAACTCAACGTCTGATTGGCCCGCCAAGGCCGCTCGCACCAGTTCCTGACGGTGCCCGACCACAAGCACGATTCGCTCGCACCCGGCCTCGCGGCAAGCGTCGATCACCGCCTGCACCATCGGCCGCGGCGGATCGCCCACTTCGTGCAGCACCTTCGGCAGGTCGCTCTTCATTCGCTTGCCCATGCCCGCGGCGAGAATGATGGCGCTCAGGCCGGGTGGAGTCCCGTGGCCCGGCTGGCCGCCGAAGTTTGCTGGTCGATTCGTCATCGCGCTTGAGCGACAACACGCAGGACTTACCGTCAACGATTCGGATCCCGACCCTCGGCCACAGCGGAGCAAAGAACTAGGCGACCAGGATTCGAACCTGGACAAACAGAACCAAAATCTGCCGTGCTACCGTTACACCATCGCCCAATGGGGATGCCTCATCCGCATCATCTGTTTGTTCTGGCGAGGGAATTGGGGGGATCACCGACTCGCGAGCCTGTCGCGCCGAACACTTGCCTCCTGAACACGGTCCGTCGCGGGTGCGACGGACGAACCTCCGGACCGACCCCTCGCGGTCCGAAGCGTGTCAGAAACACGCGCCCGGCTGCCGCGGCACAAGCCCGCCCTGCCGCTCCTTAAAGCCGGAACGACCGCGGACCGAAGCTCGGACATTCCCTCAGCCGCGAATCTGTAGGCGTATTCGCCCGTCAGACACCGTCGGAACGCCCCTGACCGCGCCTCTGCCAGAGCCTTGGCTCCAGCGTCATCGCGGTCGGCCTCGAACTACCCAATCGTAGAGACTGCTTTGTGTGAGTCAATTCGATGAAGGGCGGCCTTGGCGGCGATACTCTGGCCCGGCGCCAAATGGCGAATCCGCCGTTTCTCGCTCTCAACACCTCTCCCACTTGCTGGCCCCCACTCCCGGACCCCCTGCTCACCATGAGCCCGAACCGGTGGCCCAACGTCCGTCCCTCACATGGCTGCCGTGCAACGGCGTGCCCCATGCAAGGCAACCCTTGGCACAAATGCCGGCGGATTCACGATTCCAGTGCGGACGACGCGGGGTCGAGAAGCGGACAGCTGACCGAACGCCTCCGTGGCCTTTGCGTCGGCCGTTGCTCGGTCAGAGCCCCATGTCCGGCGGTGGCTGCTCCATCATCCACGTCCGGGGCGGCGATCCCTTCGCCGCCTACCTCTCAAACCCCGCGTAGCCGCGCTGGACCTTCGACAACGATCGGCCCGACACCCTCTGGCCCGGCTCTCGCTCCGGGCCAAAGGGGTCAGGCGATCGGCGTTGTCGCCGGGTCATTGCGTGGAGAAACTCACGAGCACCCCATGGACTGCCCGCAGTTGAGACACTTGTAACACGTTCCGCTGCGAACGGTGATGGAACCGCAACTGTCGCACGCAGGCGCATCAGCCTGCGCTTGCGAGGCGGCCTGCGACAGTGCCGAGGCCGCGCCGTACGCCGTCTGCCTCGCTGAGCCTGTTGCCTTGCTCTGTGTAGGGGCCGTACGAAGACTCGTCGAATGCGTTTCGGCCCGGGCAGTGGCCTGACCGCTCAGGCCCCGACCGTCGACTTCGCCCACGAGCGATCCGTCCCGCGATTGCGCACTCTTCGCCGCTCCGCGCTCCGCGCGGGATTCGTCGATCAACCATGTGGCTTCGTCCTCCATGACGTTTGCTCCGCCCCCCCCACTTCCACCTATACCAGCACCACTTTCAAAGAGCTCCTCGGACAATGATCCGGACGCCGCCGTGCGACCCGGAACCGTTTCGATCGGTGCGTTTGCCGAGCGTACCGCAGAACCGCCCGACGTGTCGGGGCGTTGCGGCGCGTTGGCATCGCGATAGCCCGGGATGAACTCCATGCCCATCCAGCGGAAGATGTAGTCCACCAGACTTTTGGCAAACGGGATGTCGCGGTTGGTCGTCATGCCAGCGGGCTCAAAGCGCTGATGGGTGAACTTGTTGACCAGCCCCTCCACGGGCACACCGTACTGCAGCGCAACCGAAACGGCGGTGCCGAGCGAGTCCATGAGTCCGCCGATGGTGGACCCTTCCTTCGCCATCGTGATGAACAGTTCGCCGGGCATTCCGTCCTCGTAGAGGCCGACGGTGAGATAGCCCTCGTGGCCGCCGATGTTGAACTTATGGGTGATGCTCGCGCGGGTGTCGGGCAGGCGCCGACGCATGGGCCGTTCGACCACACGCTCGACCACTCGCTCCACGAACCGATCGACTACGACCTCTTGCACACGTTCAACGACTTCCTTCGCCACCGCCGAGGTAGACATCGCAAGCATCGCCGCCGCAGGTTGAGCACTGTCCATCGAAGAACGCGGCTTGATCTCGACGAAAGGGGCCGTCGTCTCCTTTGCGTCCTCCTCTTCCTCATCAACCTTTGAGCTCAGCGGCTGGCTGAGTTTGCAGCCGTCGCGGTAGAGCGCGTTGGCCTTGAGACCCAGTTCCCAACTGAGCCGATAGCACGCCGTGATGTCCTCGACGGTTGCCTCGTTGGGCAGGTTGATCGTCTTGCTGATCGCACCAGAGATGAACGGTTGCGCGGCGGCCATCATGCGGATGTGGCCCGTGGGCGCAATGAACCGCACGCCGTACTTGCCGCACTTGTTGGCACAATCAAAGACGGGCAGGTGCTCGTCCTTCAAGGACGGCGCGCCTTCGATGGTCTGCGTGCCGCAAACAACGTCGTTGATCGCGGCGATCTGCGACTTGCTGAGGCCAAGTTCTCGGAGCATGTTGAACGAAGCATCGTTTTTGGCGCGATCGGGATCGATCCCACAGCGCTTCAGGCAATCCTCGCCCAGAGTCCAGGCGTTGAACGCGAAGCCGATCTCAAACACGCCCGGCAGCGCCTTGTTCACTTTCTCCAGGTCGGCGTCGCTGAAGCCGCGTTCGAGCAGCCAGTGACGGAACGTGGTGTGCTCGCCGGGCATCAGCACGTCGACCGTGAGTGCGCCGAGCAGATAGGAGAGCACGTCCTTGGTCTGCGACGCCGAATAGCCGAGCGCTTCGAGCGCGGGCTCAACGCTGTCGTTCGCGATCTTGAAGTAGCCGCCGCCCGCGAGTTTCTTGAACTTGACGAGCGCAAAGTCGGGCTCGATGCCCGTCGTATCGCAATCCATCAGCAGACCGATGGTGCCCGTGGGAGCAATAACCGTCACCTGAGCGTTGCGAAACCCGAACCGCTCGCCCAAAGACAACGCCTCGTCCCAAGCACGTGTCGAATGGTCCAGCAGATCCTCGGCGTTGGCGATGCTGACGCAGCCGCTGTTGATGACCGAGTGATCGATGGGTACCGGCGGTATGCGCAGTTGCTCATACCCGCCCTCACCGACCTCTTCGCGAGCGACACCGTGCGCCGCGAGCCGGTGATTGCGAATGACGCGGAGCATGTTCTCTCGCTCGGGCGCGTACCCGGGGAACGGCCCGAGTTGGGCCGACATCATCGCGCTCATGCGATAACTGCGGCCGGTCAGGATGCTTGTCAAGCAGCCGCAGACCGCGCGGGCCGCTTCGCTGTCGTAAGGGATGCCCGCCTGCATGAGCATCGCGCCCAGATTGGCGTATCCCAGGCCCAGTGTGCGGTATCTCCAACTCAACTCGGCCACTTCGCGGCTTGGATAGCTGGCCATCAGCACGCTGATCTCGAGCACGATCGTCCACAGGTCCGTCGCGTGCTCGTAGGCATCAACATCAAACTGCCGCGTCTGCGAGTCGTAGAACTTGAGCACGTTCAACGAGGCGAGATTGCACGCGGTGTTGTCGAGGAACATGTACTCAGAACAGGGGTTGCTCGCGTTGATTCGGCCCGCGCTCGGGCATGTGTGCCAAGCGTTGATCGTCGAATCAAACTGAACGCCGGGATCGGCGCAGCGCCACGCGGCGTAGCCGATCTGGTCCCAAAGTCCGCGTGCCTTGAACGACTTCGAGGGTTCGCCGTCGGTCCGGCGATAGGTTGTCCAATCCGCGTCCGCGTCGATGGCATCGAAGAACGAATCCGGGATGCGCACGCTGTTGTTGCTGTTCTGACCGCTCGCGGTCGCGTAGGCCTCGCCGTTGAAGTCATAGTCGAGTTTCAAGCCCAGTCGCTTGGCCGTCTCGCCAACGGTGTACGGATCTGATGGGCCGCCGCGCTTCTGCGCGATCGCCTTAAAGCCCTCGACCATGGCCTGAACCTTGATCTCCTCTCGCACTTTCCAGTTGATGAACGTTTCGATGTCCGGGTGGTCCATGTCGAGACAGACCATTTTGGCGGCGCGGCGGGTGGTTCCACCGCTCTTGATCGCGCCCGCAGCGCGGTCGCCGATCTTGAGCCAACTCATCAGCCCGGAACTCTTGCCGCCGCCGCTGAGGCGTTCGTTCTCGCCGCGGAGATGACTGAAGTTGGTGCCCGTGCCGCTGCCGTACTTGAACAGGCGTGCCTCGCGGACCCACAGGTCCATGATGCCGCCCTCGTTGACAAGATCATCGCTCACGCTCTGAATGAAGCATGCGTGCGGCTGCGGGTGGGTATAAGCGTCGGCGGCGAGATGAACCTTGCCGGTCTTCGCGTCCGGCACCCAGTGCCCCTGCGCCGGGCCGCTGATGCCGTACGCCCAGTTCAACCCCGTGTTGAACCACTGCGGCGAGTTGGGCGCCGACATCTGGTGCGTCATCATGTACGCCAGTTCGTCGTAGAACGCCTGCGCATCGTTCGGCGTGTCGAAGTAGCCGTGCTTCTCGCCCCAGTGCCGCCAGCACCCGGCGAGGCGGTGGATCACCTGCCGTGCTGACTTCTCGGAGCCGGTGGTTCCGTCAGGCTGGGGGATGCCCGCCTTGCGGAAGTACTTGCTCACCATGATGTCGGTGGCGAGCTGCGACCACGTCTCCGGCACTTCGGCGTCGTCCATCTGGAAGACAACCGAGCCGTCGGGATTGGTGATCTTGGAAGACCGCTTCACCCACTTGACGGAGGCGAAGGGGTCGGAACCGGGGGTAGTGAACTTGCGTGCGATCTTCATGACATTCCATCACTTATTAAAGAATTATTCGACGACCTGGTCGCCCCCGTGATAACGTGCCCAAAGACGAGCCTGTTTGCGAATTGGCCCAAGTACATTGGCCTCCAAGTCGCCATCAAACGCTTTTGCAAGCCCCTTGCTCAGCAATCGTCTCGTGACCAACCCTTGATAAACACCAGTTGCGGTCAACGCGTAGCACTTACTTTCGTAAGGTGGGCGTTCAACAAATCCGCCATTTTCTAGGCAATCTTCGATATCATGGCGACGATGATCGTTCGTATACTCGATGAGGAATCTACGCTCAACCTCTCTGGCGATTTCACCAACCGTCATTGCCGCCAGTCCGGATGCTCCGGCTTGTCGCGACCAGAGAACGTCGAGAACCATCAAGCATCGCGTAGCCCGATCAACCGGCAACCGCATCAATCCTTCTCTCGCAACCAGAGTACTCGGAAGCGCTAGGTCTTCAAGATCGTGACCAGCTTGGCGCCACAGATCACTAGACCCCACGACAGAATTGGGTTCGAGAGAATGCCATTCTCCAGATAGTTGCTTAACAAACGTGCCTGTTGTCTCGATCGCCATGAAATCGCGACTATGCAGATCGGGATCGACCAACATCAAAATGCATCGCACGTCAACTGTCGGGAGGGCGGATCTCAGAATCCACTCACCCATCACCAACGTGCCGATCGCTGAAGTCGTAGCGCGTCGAACAACAGCGTGCCGGGGGTTTCGGTCAAATAGTGTGGGCTCTTGCAATAACCGGCGACGCTCAATACCAAGCCCCTTGATGAGAGTTAACTTATTGCAAGGTTGATCGATGATCAATCCTTCAATCCGCTTCTTTGGGCGTACAGGTGCAACCGCGTCGCGAATGTTCGTGAAGTCTACGTCTCGAACGGCCAGTCCGTACTGCTTCAACTGTTCGACCAGTGGGCTCATCAGCTTTCCGTCGCGCTCTTGTAGAACGTGGTTTCCCACGCAACAAGACCTGCCACCTAGCACTCGCTGGGCATACCAAGCCGCACGGCGTTGAACTCCTTCACCGTCGGCCAGTCGCCCTCGCAAGATTGCAGATGCGGCTTCGAACGTCATTTCTGACTCTGATGCCGTAGAGAAGCCCTGTGAAATGCGGATTTCTAGATCTTCGATCTTGTCGTAGTAACCAGCAACCTGCGCGTATGCACGCACATCGTTGTAAACACTGTCCAACCCAGCTTCAGTCATTCTTGGTCGTCGCATCGCGATTCGTCCTATGTTGCAACACTGCGCAGCCGTGCGCTTGCTTCGGCCAGATACCGAGCCGCTCAATCCACCTTGGGAAGCGTGAGTCCCACCTGATCCTGGTACTTCCCACCTTTATCCGCATACGAAACCGCACACACACGATCCGCCTTCAAGAAAATCAACTGCGCGATGCCTTCGTTGGCGTACACCTTCGCCGGCAGTGGCGTTGTGTTGGAGATTTCGAGCGTGATCTTGCCGCGCCATTCCGGCTCCAGCGGCGTGACATTCACGATGAGCCCGCAGCGGGCGTAGGTGCTCTTGCCGACGCAGATGACCAGCACGTCGCGTGGGATCGTCAGAGTCTCAACGGTCTCGCAGAGAGCAAATGAGTTTGGCGGGATAATGACGTAATCGCCCGTCCCCCCGTTCTCCACCGACTCGCCCTTGCCCGCACAGTCCACCTCGACGAACAGATCCGGGCTGAAGTTCTTGGGATCGACAACGGTGATCTGACCCGTTCGCGGCGTGGGTGTAAAGATCTTGAAGGTGCTGCCGACACGGATGTCATACCCGTAGCTGGACACGCCGTAACTGATGCGGCCGGGCCGCTTCTGCGCTGAGGCGAAGGGCTCGATGGGCACCAACTCGCGAATCTGGGTGTCACACAACACCGACATCGTTCACCAACTCCTTTCTGCTTCGGTCAAGACATGGGCTGCATGCCCGCAACCCGCCCTCTGTTTATCGAGTCGGATGGCGCGAACATCTCGCACGATCGCGACATATCCGGCCATTATCGATGCCAATGCCAACGCATTCGCAACAGTTTCGAATGGGCATCTTGGCCCCCCCACGCGAGACGATTCGGTGTGGATCGAGAGCATACCACTATCCATCGTACAGGCAACTCAATTGAGGCCCAAAGGATGGTGTAGGACTTGCGCACAACTTGTCAACTGCCTGTAAAGTCTGGCGAGGCAAGAGGTTGCGGGATCAAAATTTCTTGTCACGCCGCGGTTCCTCGGCCACCACGGATTGTGGAAATCTTGTTCAATCCCTGTCGAGCACCCCATACAAGGTATACTGGGACGCTCCCGACAGGTGGTCCTCACTGCCGATCCATGCGCCCCGCACTCAGAATGAAACCGACACGGAACGACACCTACCGACAGTCGCGAAGCGGTCAGCCTCGTCGCGGGCCGAATGGTCCTCGTAATACAGCCAACACACTCCGCCATCTCATGGCGGCGGATTCGCCCGGTGCCGCAGTTTGGGTAGAGCGGTCGGCAACGCGGGGCGAGGATGCCCATGATTGCCATGACGCCCTGATGCCCTGACGCCCTGATGCCACAAGCACCGCAAACCGACCCCACGCGACCAGCAGCTCGCCAGCGCGTTTGTCAGACACGCATCGACTCGGGCGTTCGGCACGTAGAGAATGCACGGGCGGCCGCCGACAGACCCCGACAAGGCCAGCGGCGGAAAGGGGTTGGCCTGATTCCCTGATCGTGCCGACTCAACCTCTTTCCCTTCCCCCCCGCTCTCGCCTCGCACTTCCATACCCCTGGTGCACCTCTTGTCTCTCCTCCCTGCCTCCCCCCGCACAAGCCGCCGCCGCGCGTCAAACCGATTTGTGAGAGACCAACACCGATGACCATCCAGAACAGAACGAGAGTTTATGGTGCGAGTACCCGCCGAGCAGAGCGCTTGCCGCCAGCCACCCAGACCGCTGGCAAGCGGTGTGCGGCAGCGCTCGCCGCGCTGCTGATCGTCTGCGTTTGCTCCTGTTCCTCACCCCAACGAACAGTGTCAGCGGGCCAGCCCGTTCCGCCGCGAGACGTGCCGAACTTCTTACGCGGCACGCTGGGCGCAGAGACGGTGATTCGCGGCAGCGAGCCCATCCTCATCTCTGGCCTGGGCGTGGTTGTCGGGCTCAACGGCACGGGCGGCGGCGACATACCGCCCGCAATCTCCAGAACGCTCGAACGCGAGATGGGTCTGCGGGGCATCGGCAAGGGCGCCGATGGTCCACTCGAAGGCGTCACACCCGAGCAACTGCTGCGGTCGAAAAACGTTGCGGTTGTGATCGCCGAAGCGAGGCTGTCGCCCGGCGCGCCAAAGGGCTCAAAGTTTGACATCTTTGTGCGAACGCTGCCGGGCTCGAGTGTCACAAGTCTGGAAGGCGGCAAACTCTGGACGACGGATCTGCGGATCGGGCCCGCAGCGGTCTTTGGCGCTCAGAAAACTCGCAAACTGGCCGAGGCTACGGGCCCGGTCTTCATCAACCCCTTCTCCGATACCGGTGGAGGTGCCTCGCTTGCGAGCATCGAATCAAGCAGTTCTTCCATCACCCGCACCGTCGGCCGAGTGCTTGACGGCGGACTTGTGACCGATCCGTTGTTGCTTGAGATGGCGCTCGACAATCCTTCGCACTCTCGCGCGCGATCCATGACCGCGGCGATCAACACGCGATTTCCCGAAGGCCCGGGCGACGACGGCCCCACCGCACGCGGGCGAGCCGGCGACAGCATCGCTTTGGGCATTCCTCGCGCCTTTGCCGACACTCCCGACGACTTCTTGCAGACACTCCGATTTCTGCGGGCAGACCCCGCGTTCGCCGACGCCGCGGCGAACCTGTACATCCGAGCGCTTCGCGAGCAGCCGGGCTATGCACGTGAGTTGATGTGGTGCCTGGTGGCGCTGGGCGAGAACGCACGCAAGTACACCGTCGAGCTCTACGACTATCCGGAATTGGCCCCTCGCATGGCGGCGCTTGAAGCCGGTGCGCGGCTGGGCGATCCGCGGACGGTTCCGCCGCTGCTGGAGATCGCTCGCAGCGCGCCCGGCACGGGTATGAGATTGGCCGCGATCGAACTGCTCGGCCGGATGAGTTACAACCCCAATGTCAATGCCGAACTGCGCCAGATCGTGGAGGCTCCGCAGTTGGAGATCCGCGTGGCGGCCTACGAGGCGCTGAGCAAGCTCCGCGATCGCGCGCTGGTGCGGAGCGTGATCCCCGGTGTCGAGCCTCGCCTACCCAAGTTCGTGGTCGAGCAGGTGCCGTCGACAACGCCACTGATCTACATCACGCAGCAGGGCGAGCCGCGTGTGGCACTCTTTGGCGGAAAGCCGCCGGGACCAGAGGCCGTGACTCCGCCGCCAGAGGCGATGCGGTTGCAGCGCCCGATGCTGCTGAGCATGTGGAACGATCGCCTGCTGATGGACGCGTCGGTGGGTGGCGAGATTCGATTGCGATTCAAGGACGATCGAACGGGCAAGGCCGTCGAGTCCGTTGCGCCTGACAGCGTGCCAGAGTTCATCGAGTTTCTGGCGCATCGATCTTCACCGGAAGACCCGCGGCCCGGGCTGAATCTGAGTTACTCTGATGTGGTGGGCGTGCTCTTTGAGCTGAGCCGAAGGGGCGCAATCAACGCGGCCTTTGCGACAGAGGAAGACCGCCTGCGAGCGGAAATCTTCGATGCGTCTGGCAACACGCTGCTCAGTGATCGTCCGGAGGACAGCGAACGCGCTGAGGACATCGCGGTGCAAGTCTTCCGCCCCGTTGCGAACAAGCCCGCGGCCGCAGGCTCGAGCGGGCCCGAAGTTGTGGACTACAAGCGACGGATCGTGCCGTTGAGCAAGCCCGTGAAGAAGACGAACGAGTGAGATGGGAATGAGGCTCGAATGCAGAACGTGACCGATCGCACGCAAGATCCGGGCGTGGTTTCTTGTGATACGTCTTCGGATGGCGGCGCTGGGCACGGTGAGGCCATGGCCGATCGTGAAGACCAACGTGCGAGCGCTTTGCCTGCGGTTGGTTCGAACCGGCGATCTAAGCCTGAGTTTGTTCGGCGCTTGGGCTACTACCTCGTGGGCGTGGCGATGGGTTGCGTGCTGGTGGGCTTGATGATGAACGCGCGAGCCCGAATCGCGGCGAATCGTGCGTTGGCCGAGCAGGCACAGACCGAAGCGGCGGAACAGGGTCGCGATCAACGCTGATTCGATGCCGACCGAGGACTTTGTGCGAGAGACAGTGCCCCCTTCTGAAGTGTGCTTGGGCGGCATGAGCCATGCTTTCGGACTCGGTGCGCTTGTGTTTGCGCTCGCAACGTCCCAAAACACCCCTCCGCCCGACCATCCGTTCACAGAGAACCCCGCGGCCCCCCGCCCCTTCCCCATTGTGAATTCTTCACTATGCCCTTCCCTTTCCGGCCAGATGCTGTAGTCTTGCTACAGACCCCCGGCGGGCGAGCGAGACAACGGACGCGCGCGAACGCGCACAGGCGCGAACGCGCCCGGACAGGTGAGAGAGATCGTTGGTGTGCCGCGTGCAAACGCGCTCCACACCAGCGCCAACACTCGCACCGCTCCGGAACCCGCTCATGCCTCTCAACCTCTCTGGAAAGTCTGCTCTGGTCTCAGTGGCACAGGCCTCAGCGAGACTGCCGTCGCGTGTGTGCTTCCGACCGCGACCCACTCCCTCTCCGATTTGCTGCTTTGCTGCTGTGTTCCCTGCCGGTGCTGACCGCCACGCCCGCTTTGGCCGGTCCTCTCCCCCCCTCCGGCATCCCGCTCACGCCCACGGCCATCGCCTCCGGCGGCCAGATCACGCTGCAGTCCGGCATCGAGTTTGTCACCATCGGCTCGCCCGGCAACGCGCCATGGCAGGGCGACGGCACCCCGCAGGATGAGGCCATCGGCCGCGGCGGCGTGGGCTACGAGTACAAGATCGGGCGGTTTGAGGTCACCACGCAGCAGTGGGCCGAGTTTATGAACGCGGCCTTTGATCGCGCCACCGACGACCGCATCCCCTTTGTCCAGACGCCCAGCACATGGGGCGCAAACCCGACCGCCGCGACCGTGCCCGGCGGACGACGCTGGTCGGTCCCGGCGGGCAACGAACAGCTGCCCACCGGCGGGATCAGCTGGCGAACCGCCGCGATCTACAGCAACTGGCTGCACAACGACAAAGGAACCGACCGCGCGGCGTTCTTGAATGGCGCTTACGACGTGGGCACCTTCGGCACCACGGGCAACCAGTTCAGCGACCAGGCCACACGCTCACCCGGCGCCAGGTTCTTTATCCCGACGTGGGACGAGTGGCTGAAGGCGGCGCACTACGACCCGAACAAGAACGGGCAAGGACAGGGCGATTGGTGGACGTGGTCGAACACCACCGACACGGGCGTGATTCCCGGCCCGCCGCCGAGCATCATTCCAGGCGGAGGCACCAACGGCCTCGACGGTCAGGCGAACACCGGCGGATGGGTGCAGCGCTTCCCACAACTCTCACCGTTCAGCGTCCCTCTCGGCGCGTACCCGACGGTGCAAAGCCCGTGGGGGCTGATCGACGTGGCGGGGGCCACAACCGAGTGGACGGAGGAGATT
>JBGSRG010000237.1:0-2008 GCA_041737685.1 Phycisphaerales bacterium
GACCTTCAGGCAGATCTGCCGGTTCTTGTCCGTGTCGTAGTAGAACGGCGACGAATCAAAGACCGTGTATCGCTTGAGGCGGAAGGGTTGATGCACCTGAAAGTAGAAGACGACTGAGGCCATGACCAGAGGATACGCGACACGGGCCAGCCATGCGAAAGGGGCCGATCACGCCGTTCCGATCGACTCTGCGCTCGCTCCGGCCTTTCACTCCAGGTATCCGCTCTCGCTTGCTCACGCCGCTTCATGCTTTCGTGCGCTGTCCATCCCCGCACCCCTCACATCCTCACCACCTCGCCCGCAATCAGCCCCAGCAAGCACACCGCCAGAATCAACCGGTACACACCGAACGGCGTCAGCCCACGCCGATTCAGGAACGCGACCAGCCACTTCACCGCCAGCGCTGCCGAAACCGTCGCCACCAAAAGCCCCACCACAACCGGGCCAAACCCGAGCACCGCGAACATGCCTCGATACACCGGCGCTCCGCTCACGCCCCCCATCGGCTCGCCCGTCGACAGCACGTCCTTCAACAACTTGTAACCGCACGCCGCGCCAAGCGTCGGCACGCCCAGCAGAAACGAGAACTGCGCGGCCGCTGCTGGCCGCAAGCCCATCAGCACACCGCCCGAGATCGTCATCATCGACCGGCTCGTGCCCGGCCACATCGCTACGCACTGCATCAATCCGATCACCAGCGCCCGTCCCGGCGTCAGATCCAACAACTCGCGCTCGGCCGCATGAAACGGCCGCGAACCAAACCGCCCGAAGCGCCATTGATCGATCCCAATCATGAACAGCCCGCCCGCCGCGAGCGCCACGATCACCGGCCCCGGATAGAACAACCTCGCTTCAATCCAATCGTTCAGCAGATATCCAAACACCGCCGCGGGCGCAAACGCCACGCCCAGATTGATCCCCAGCATCAGCCCGCGAGCATCGCGGCCCATCACGCCGCGCAGAATCATCCGCAACTGCGGCCAGTACAGCAGCACCACCGCCAGAATCGCGCCGCCTTGCACAACGATGTTGAACGCATCGACCGCCGCCTTGAGTTCGGGTCGATCAAGCCCCAACAGGCTCGACGCGATGATCAGGTGCCCCGTCGACGAGACCGGCAGGTACTCCGTCACGCCCTCAACGATGCCCAGAATCACCGCATCAAAGATGGTCAACGCTCACTCCCGGAACCGCGATCAACCAGCCATCAGCCGTCCGCCAGCCATCAGCAACCGCAGAACGCCGAGAGTATCGACCGATCCAGTTCCTCTGCCCGAACAACTCTCCCCGCATGCCTCACCACGGTGTCAGTCCGCAAAGCCGCTGACCATCGACCAGAACTCGCGCTCCGCCTCTTCCACGCGCGCTCTCGGACCCGTCAGCCGCGCATAGATCGGACCCGACTTGGAGACCACGATCGCCGCGCGAAATCCGAAGTCCGACATCTTCCCCGACGCATCGCCACTACCGCTCATCCCGGCATACGTGCCGTTCATCGACACCTTGTGAACGTCCAAGCCCTTCACTTCCTCTCGCTCCACCTTCGCATCGGCCGGTTGCCCATCGTTCTTGGTCACCTGCCCGCGCCAGCGCTGAATGTTCGACTCAACATTCCCACCAATGTTCGCAAAGAACACGACCTGCGTCTCGCCATTGCCCTCGTCCGGGTTCACGCGGTAACTAGCCAGTTGCATCCGCGAAGCGGGCTCAACCTTCTCCCAGCCCGCCGGGATCGGAAACTTCAGGTTGTTCACCGTAAATCCGCGCGAATCACCAGAAATCTCATCGGCGAGGTTCGACGCCGCGTCCTGCCCCGCCGTGATCTTGCGCGCGGCCGAGCGGCCCGTCGCCGCCGAACGGCCCGCCAGACTGGTAGGCGATTCGCTCAGCCCGCTCAGGCCTTGCCCCGCGCTTCCACCCGCAGCGGCCCCGGCCGACGCCGGCGCACTCTTGTCCTCACAGCCCCCAACACCCATGGCCAGCACGGCCATGCCCACCACCACCCACC
>JBGSRG010000251.1:0-3460 GCA_041737685.1 Phycisphaerales bacterium
GGGGGCGGGAGGTGCGGGGGGGGCGGTGCCGACGGCCGACGAGCGAGGGCGTGTGCGGGCTTTCTTCACAGAGCAGTATGGCGATGCGTTGGAGGTGATGCCGACGCTGGTGGACGACTTCTTTGCGAACCCGACGGGGTCGTTGGTGACGGTTCGCTGTTCGCCGTGGCGGCATGTGAATGGTCGCGGGCGCGGCGTGGTGATTTTGGGCGATGCCGCGCACGCGATTGTGCCGTTCTATGGGCAGGGGATGAACTGCGCCTTTGAGGACTGCCGCGTGCTGGCGGAGATGCTGCGTGTGCAAGGCTGGAGCGATCTTGCGTCGGTGCTGGGGGCCTTTGAGCGAGCACGCAAGCCGAACGCCGACGCGATCGCGGACATGGCGATCGAGAATTTTTATGAGATGGGCGACAAGGTGGGACGGGCGGAGTTTTTGCATCGCAAGCGGGTGGAACAGACGCTGCACGATCTTTTTCCGGATCGGGTGTTTCCGCGGTACAACCTGGTCAGCTTTTCGACGGTGCCGTATGTTGAGGCGCAGCAACGCGGTCGAGAACTAGAGCGGGCGCTGGATCGAATCTTGCCGCGGGTGAGCATGGTGGATGCGCAAGGATTGAGCGAGAGCGCGTGGCGGGAGCGCGTGCGGGAACTGGGCGCAGCGGAACTGAGCGCAGCGGAACTGGGCGCGGGGCGATCGTGACGAGATTGCATTGGATGTTGGCACGATGATCTACGACCTCACACCCAGACTGAGCGAAGCGACCTGCGTTTGGCCGGGCGATACGGCGTTTGTGCGCCGGATGGTGTGCAGGATTGCAGAGGGTGCGCCGATCGATCTGAGCGCGGTGACGACGACGGTGCATCTGGGTGCGCACGCCGACGGGTCGAATCACTATGACCAGCGCGGTGTGGGTGTGGGCGAGATGCCGCTGGTGCATTATCTCGGCGCGTGTCAGGTGGTGGATGCGCCGATCGCTCGCGGCGGGCGTGCGGAACCGAAGGACGTTGTGGGCGGGGTCACGGCGATCTGCGCGCCACGGGTGCTGATCCGCACGGGAACGTTTGACGGCTTTGAAGCGTGGAACGAGGACTTTGGCGGCCTAGGCCCGGCACTGATTGATGCGCTGGCGGCGCTGCCGATGGACGTAGACGGGTTCGAGGAGTTTGTCGGGGGGGCTGCAGCAAGCCGATCACTGACCTTGCGACGGCGGGGCGTGGTGACGGTGGGGCTGGACACGCCGAGCGTTGACTTGCAGAGCTCGAAGGACCTGCCAGCGCACGCGGCGGTGTTTCGGCATGGCATGGCGATTCTGGAGGGGCTTGATCTGCGCGGCGTGCCGGCGGGCGTGTACGAACTGATCGCGCTGCCGCTGAAACTTGCGGGGTTTGATGCGAGCCCGGTGCGAGCGGTGCTTCGGACGGGTAAGGGGACTGGGCTGGGGAGTGGGCAAGGGTCTCTCTGAAGATTGTGGCTGGTCATCCACTTCAGGGATCCACTTGCGTCGCCACTCAGCCCCGCAGATGGGCAATGGCCTTGACCTCGAAGGCGATCGGCGCAGTGCCGGCCTGCGGCAACGACTTGATCTCTACGGTGGTGCGGCAGGGCTGGTGTGGACCCGGCGGGAAGAGTTCGGCGTAGACGCGGTTGTAGACCGCAAAGTCGCGCTGCATGTCGGTGAGGAAGCAGGTCATGTCAACGAGGTCTTGCCATGTGCCGCCGGCGTCTTCGAGCACCATGCGGATGTTGTCGAAGACCGAGCGGACCTGGGCCTGCATGTCGTAATCGATCATGCGGCCGTGTGCGTCGAGCGTGACACCGGGAATGTCCTTGCTGCCCTTGCGTCGCGGGCCCATGCCGGAGATGAAGAGCAGATCGCCCACGCGACGGCAGGGCGGATAGGCACCGACGGGTTCTGGAGCGCGGCTGTGGTCGGTCATGGGCGGCCTGCTTGAGGTGTTATGGCGGTCAGGACTGTCGTGATGGTCTTGGAGGTCATGTTTCGAAATGGCGGCAAAGGCTGGCTTGGCTCGGCTCGGCGCGGCGCGGTCAGCACTGTTTAGGTTTGTTCACGCAGAGTGCGGACTGCGCAAACCGGGATGCCTCGATCGGCGATGAGTCGTTAGTATCGCACGCAGACGTTCTTGGGTTCCGTGAAGAACTTGAGCGCCTCGAGCCCGCCTTCGCGTCCGAGGCCCGACTGCTTGGCCCCGCCGAAGGGCGTGCGTAGGTCTCGCACCATCCAGCAGTTGATCCAGACCAGACCCGCGTGGATTCTGGACGCGATCGAGTGCGCACGCGAGAGGTTGGTGGTGAAGACGACCGACGCGAGACCGTACTGCGTGCCGTTGGCCAGCGCCACCGCTTGTTCGTCGGTGTTGAAGCGTTGTAGCGTGACGACGGGACCGAAGACCTCTTCCTGTTCGACCGAGCAGGCGGGATCAAGCCCCTCGATGACGGTGGGCGGGTAGAAGTATCCGTTGCGGCATCGCTCGGGCAGTGTGGACGACGCTGGCGGCTCGCCGCCGCAGAGCACGGTTCCACCCATGCGCTGGGCGTCTTGCACCGCCGCAGCGACTTTGGCCAAGTGTGCAGCGCTGACCAGTGCGCCCTGTTGCGTGGCGGGGTCGAGCGGATCACCAAGTTTGAGCGCGCTGGTTTGTTCGATGAATCCGGCGACGAAGCGGTCGTAAATGCGTTCGTGGATGAGCAGGCGTGAGCCGCAGAGGCAGATCTGGCCTTGGTTGGTGAAGGCGGCCCGCACCGCTGTAGCGATGGCGCCGTCGTCGCCGTCGAGTTGGGCGTCTTCAAAGATGATGAACGGGTTTTTGCCGCCAAGTTCGAGGCTGATGCGTTTGAGCCGGTCGGAGGCTTCGCGCGCGATCCATCTGCCGACGCCGGTGGAGCCTGTGAAACTGATGGTGGGCACGTCGGGATGCTTGACGATCTCGCCGCCACACTCGACGCCCGCGCCGTGAACGATGTTGAGCACGCCCTGTGGCAGCCCTGCTTCGCGGACCAGTTCTCCCAGGATGCTCGCGGTCATTGGCGTGACTTCGCTGGGCTTGGCGACGGCGGTGTTGCCGGTGGCGAGCGCTGGCGCGATCTTCCACGTGAGGAGATAGAGCGGCAGATTCCAGGGAGATATCAGCCCGGCGACGCCGGGAGCTCGCGGGCGGCGGAGCGTGTAGTTGAGGGTGGGGGCGGGGGTGCTTGCGTTCGACCCGGCACCTGCGCCATCAGCGTCGTGCAGTTCGGACTGGGTGTGCAAGATGGCAGTGGCGAAGTAGCGAAAGTTCGCCGCGGCTCGCGGGATATCGACCTCGCGAGCGAGCGAGATGGGCTTGCCGGTGTCGATGGATTCGGCCAGGGCGAGACGGTCGAGATTGGCGTCGATCTTGTCGGCGATGGCGAGCAAGTGGGCGGATCGGTCGGCGGCAGTGCGGGCCGACCATGCGGGCC
>JBGSRG010000300.1:0-5238 GCA_041737685.1 Phycisphaerales bacterium
TCCGCCCTGTCGGAGAGATGGCCGAGCGGCTGAAGGCAACGGTTTGCTAAACCGTCATAGGGGTTTTGGCCCTTATCGAGGGTTCGAATCCCTCTCTCTCCGCTTCTGTGTTTGGTCGGCGTACGCGCCAGGGCCGGGCGACTGCCCGCCGCTGCGCTGCCGCCAAACATTTTCGGGGCGATAGCTCAATTGGTAGAGCGCTTGCTTTGCAAGCAAGATGTTGGCGGTTCGAGTCCGCTTCGCTCCATTGCTGCAAGGTCGGCCGGAATCGGGCCGTCACGGTTCGCGCGGTTCTGGCATACAGACCCGCGCTCGGCCCGATGACAGACGGGTTTGGCTCTGTTGTTCACAAGCCGGTTCAAGAAAGTCGGTCCATGTCGCAGCGGGCGGGGCATTCGAATCCAAACGTCGCAAGCGCGCAAGCTCCGACCGCTGGTCACCCCGACGGCCACCCAGTCGGCCCCACCTCGCCATGGTTCGGTGTGGTCACCATCGTGCTCACGCTGCTGGGCTGGTGCAGCGTCCCGCTCTTCATCGCGCATTTTTCCAAAACAATCGACGTCTGGACCAGCAACGGATGGCGCTACGGCTTCAGCGCCTTGCTCTGGCTGCCCGTGGTCGTCTGGGGGCTGAGCCGTCGCTCACTGCCCGCCGGTCTTTGGCGCTCGGCAATGGTTCCGTCGATCTTCAACGCGCTCGGACAGGTCGCCTTCGCCTGGTCGTTCTACAACGTTGACCCGGCGACCGCGACCTTCGGCCTGCGCTTGCAGATCGTCTTTGTCGCGGCGGGGGCCTATCTGCTCTTCCCCCAAGAGCGCGCCATGCTGCGAAAGCCCCTGGCCTGGCTCGGCATCGCGATGGTCCTCTTCGGCATCTTGGGCACGATCTACGCCGGCTACGGCCTGCCCAAGAGCAAAGAACTGTTCGGCGTTGGCCTCTCAGTCGTCGCGGGCTTGCTCTTTGCCTGCTACGGCCTCGCCGTTCGCCGCTTCATGCACGGCTATCACCCCGTCATTGCCTTCAGCGCCATCAGCCAGTACACCGCCGCGGCGATGGTGGTGCTGATGCTTGCGCTTGGTCGAAACCAGTTTGGCGCGGCGGGCACAATCCTGAACTGGGCCGATGCACCTTGGGACGGCGGCCTGAGCGTCCTGAGCCTGAGCACGCAACAACTGGGCCTGCTGCTGCTGAGCGCGGTCGTCGGCATCGCACTCGGTCACGTCTTCTACTACATCTCGATCGCTCGACTGGGCGTGGCGGTCTCCAGCGGCGTGATCCAACTCCAGCCCTTCGGCGTCGCGGTCGGAAGTTGGCTGATCTTCGCCAAGCCCCTGGCCCCTGCGCAGTGGGTAACGGGCCTCATCGCCGTGACCGGCGCCATGCTGATGCTCATTGTGCAGTGGCGCGTCATCTGACAAGCCCGCGTCGCAGCCAACCGCCAGCGCGCTGCGGCCCGCGCTGCGGCAGGCAATGCTGATCTAGCCACGGTGTCCTCCTCCGCAAGCGACGGAGCGGGCTTGAACGGCGTCGAAGTGGCGGGCACGAGCGCCACGCAGGTGGAATCCGGCGACCTCGACGCGGTGCCGGTGGTCCGAAGCGACTGACCGAAGTGGGAAATCGCAATCTGAGCGCGACAGGCGCCCCGACTGTCTATTCCTCTCAACCAGCAGCCCAAACGTCCGCCCGCGTGCCTTGCGTGGCGCCCGCACAATGCCGCTGATTCGGCCCAACTCGCTCAGTCTCGGGGTTCCCTCAACTCGCCCCGATCAATCCAGTCCCGCCGGCGATTGCCGACGACGATGCTCGTCCTGCAACCGCCCCAGCGTGAACTCATTGCCGCACTCAGGGCAGCGAAGGTTCACCAATCCCGATAAGTCGTACTTGCACACCGGGCAGAGCGCCGAACTGTTCCCCGCCGCGGCGATGCGTGCCGCACGTTCCTTGGGCGATTCCTGCCAGTGCCTGATGCACAACGCAAGCCACAGAAGTGTACTTGCACAGATCAGCAACGAAGTCAAAACCGCCCAAGTCTCGCCGTCGCGGTCAAAGATCCAAACAGCGATACTTGCCAGTGCGCACAGTCCGAGCGTCGCCAACAAACTCCGCCACGTTCCGCGCGCGCGAGCGGGTGTCCACGCGATCATCCCGCGCCAGATGAAGAAGAACGCCGCGACCAACACCGCAGCGTTCACGGCGAACGCAAGCGCGATCTGCCAATCGCTCCGAAAACTCCACGGCAACAGACTCAACGCCACCGAACTCAGCACCGCAAGAAACACGGCAGCCGGAAAGAGCAGGATCGTCAGCACCATTCTGGCGGCAAGTCTGCTCATGGCGGATAGTGTAACGAGCAGACCGCTCCGCCCCAAGTGCAGTCACGATCTGCGCTCGTCTGCCCCGCTCCTCCCGCCCGTTCCTCCACGCCCGCCCTCTTCCGCCCGCCCCGTATCTGCTTGCGGCACCACCAGCCGCCTCCTCAGCACCGCCAGCAGCGACATCGGCTGGAAGTAACTCGCCGGCGGCCGAAAGTACACCTCCAGATGTCCCTGATCCGCGTCCGATTTCGGCGGCGGCAGCAGCGCCACCGTCGATGCCGCCGCAGAACTCGCCGAGACCTCGCCCGCAGCCAGCAAATCCGCCACACGCTGCGCCGTCTCAGGTCGAACGCGGAGCAGCACGTCCTTCTCCCGCACAGAGACCGAGCGAACGTGCAACTCGCTCGCGGCGGCACGCAACTCCGAGAGTTGCAGCAGTCGATCCACGCCGCCCCCCGCGGGATAGTCGCCATAGGCCTGGCGCAGTTCGGCCTCTACCTTCCGCAAATCCTGCACCGACTGCGCCACGGCCAGCCGGCGATAGGCCTCCATGCGGCGCTGGTCGCTGGGGATGTAACTCCGCGGGATCAGCCCCGTCACGCCGATCTCGACGCTCGTCTCGCTCGCCACCTGCGTCGGCTCGTTCTTGAGTTCCTTCACCGCGCGATCGAGCAACTGGCAATACATCTCGTAGCCCACCGCCGCGATGTGCCCGCTCTGCTCGGGGCCCAGAATGTTGCCCGCCCCGCGAATCTCCAGGTCGCGCATCGCGATCTTGAAGCCCGCGCCCAACATGCTGAACTCCTCGATCGCCTTCAGCCGCTTGAGCGCCTTCTCGGGCACCGGCTTCTCAGGATCAAGCAGCAAATAGCAGTACGCCCGATGCTTCGATCGGCCAACCCGCCCGCGAAGTTGGTGCAGATCGGCCAGGCCAAAGCGCTCGGCTCGATCGATGAACATGGTGTTGGCATCCGGGTTGTCAATGCCCGACTCGATGATCGTCGTCGAAACCAGAATGTCGGCGCCGTCCTTGCCCGGCCCGCGCATGAACCGGAGCATCACCTCCTCGAGTTCGCCGTCGGGCATCTGGCCGTGGCCGATCACGATCCTCGCATCGGGCGCCAGTTTCTGCACGTCGTCGGCCGTGGACTGAATGTCATACACCCGGTTGTGGACAAAGAAGCACTGCCCGCCACGCGAGAGTTCTCGCGCAATCGCTTGCTGAATCCGGCGCGGGTTGAAGGGGATCACCTCCGTCACCACCGCCCGCCGATCCACGGGCGGCGTGGCGAGACTCGAGATATCCCGCAAGCCCAGCATCGACAGGTGCAACGTGCGCGGGATCGGCGTAGCGCTCAGCGTCAGCACGTCCACCGTCATGCGCAGCGACAGCAGCCGCTCCTTATGCTCAACACCAAAGCGCTGTTCCTCGTCGATCACCACCAAGCCCAGGTCCGCAAACTTCACGTCCTTGGAGATCAGCCGGTGCGTGCCGATCACCACGTCGATCTGGCCCTTGCGCAGTTCGGCCAGCAGCTTGTTGATCTCCTGGTTCGTCTTGAACCGCGACAGACTCTCAACCCGGAACGGATAATCAGCAAACCTCGCCTTGAACGTCCGCTCGTGCTGCTCGGCCAGCACCGTCGTTGGCACCAGCACCGCCACCTGCTTGCCAAACTCGCACGCCTTGAAGGCCGCCCGCACCGCCATCTCCGTCTTGCCAAAGCCCACGTCGCCGCAGAGCAGGCGGTCCATCGGCCTGTCTGACTGCATGTCGCGCTTGATCTCGCCCATCGCCGCGAGCTGGTCCGGTGTCTCCTCAAACCCAAACTCGGCCTCGAACTCGCGCTGCCACGGCGTATCCGCCGGAAAGCGCGTTCCCGGCAGGCTCTCACGCGCAGCACGAATGCGCAGCAGCTCCGCCGCCAGATCTCGCACCGACTCAGCAACGTCCTGCTTCTGCTTCTTCCAGCGTGATCCGCCCAGCAGCGAGAGCGTCGGCTTGCCCTTGGCCCCCAGCCCGCCCACATACTTCTGAACCTGATCGATCCGCGTTGCCGGCACATGCAACCGGCTCTTACCGGAAAACTCGACCGTCAAAAACTCCTCTTCGCCCGGCTGTGTGCCGTCGGCAGCGCCCGCGCTCTCCGGCCGCTTGCGAGGCTTGGGCTTGCGATCGCTGGGCAGCGCCACCGGCCCCACGGCTTTCACCTCGCGCCCCTTCATCACCGTCAGCCCGATGAACAAGCCGATGCCGTGCTCGCGATGAACCACATAATCGCCCGGCGAGAAGTCCAGGAACGTGTCCATCGCGCGCGCAGCGCGGAGTTTGAGCCCACGCTTACCCATCGCGTGCATCGAGCGCCGCGCCTCAAACCGCTGCAGCAGTTCGTGATAGGGCAGCACCAGCACGGACTGACCAGCCTTGCCCGTTGCCGTGCTTCCGCCCGCATCGCCCCCGGTGCCCGCATCGTCCCACACAAACCCGCGATGCACGTATCCAAGCACCGTGTCGATCGCGCTGGCAGACTCCGGCGCGTGCTCGGCGATCAACTCGCGCAGCCGCGACAGTTCGCCCTGATTCGCCGCGAACACCGCGACCTGTTGTTCGCCCGACTTCGCCCCAAGTTGCCGCACCGCCTCTGACACCGGCGTGTTCAGCGGCTCGATCGGACGCGCCGGCAGTTCCACGCGCGATTCGCCCGCACCCGCTCCTGATCCGGGCGAGAACTGGTTGAGTTCGATGAAGGCGCTCGAGCAATCCTGCAACGCCTTCAGCACCGCCGGCGGCCCGATCACGCCCGAACCCGCATCGGTCACACGCTCGAAATAGCCGCGAGCCTGCTCGACAACCTCAAGAGTCTCGTGTAGCACCACCACCGCGCCGCTGGCTCGGCTGACCTCGGGCAGATAGTCGGTGAAG
>JBGSRG010000314.1:0-2822 GCA_041737685.1 Phycisphaerales bacterium
TCAAACCGCACAATCGTTGTGGGGCATGATGCCTATGGCTGGCTGGCCAAGCGATACGGCTTTGAGACTGTTGCTATCGCGGGTCTGAACGCCGCCGAGCCAACGCCCAAAGCCGTCAACGCCGCGATTACTGCCATCAGATCACGCGGCGTTCGCGTGGTCTTTGTTGAGCCGCAGTTAAACCAGGCCGCTGGCCGGCGCATCGCTAGGGCCGCGGGCGCCCAGGTTCGAGTGCTCGATCCGCTGGGCGACGGCGACTATTTCAAGTTGATGGAGCGGAATCTCGCGGAACTGCGCGAAGCGATGGCCCCCGCCCCCGCCGCTCCTTCCAAGCCAACCCGCAAGTCAAAGTGACGGCGTATCGGGTCTCCCCTTGCTGACTCCGTGACCCCGTGGCCCCGTTGCCCCGTAGCCCCGTGGCCCGTGTGCCGTGCCGCAGCGTCCGGTACTCTGCTTGGGCAACAGCACTCTCGGGCACCACGTGTGAACCAGAACCAAGCCACCAACTCCGATTTGCCCCACGCCGCCCCGCCCGGCATCTCGATCACGGGCGTTGGCTATCGATACGCCGGTTCTGAGTCAGATGCGCTGCAGGACGTTTCGCTGCGCATCGAGCCCGGCGTGCGATTGGGCATCCTCGGTCCAAACGGCGGCGGCAAGTCGACCTTGCTCAAACTCATTCTCGGCCTGCTGCCGCTCCAGCGCGGCGAGATTCTCATTGGCGGCATCTCGCCTCGCCACGCCCGGCGGGAAGGCCTGATCGGCTATGTGCCGCAGAAACTCGAGGCCGAACTGGGCCTGCCCATTTCAGCACGAAGGGTCATCGAACTCGGCGCCGCGTGGCGATTGCTGCCTTGGAAATCCATCCGACGAGACTCTGTCCTGCAGACCCGCATCGATCATGTGTTGAATCTGGTGGGCGCTGCGGAATACGCCCACAAGCCCATCGGCTCGCTCTCGGGCGGGCAGGTGCAACGTGTGCTGATCGCGCGCGCACTCGCCGCGCAGTCGCGCATTCTGGCTCTTGATGAGCCCACCGTGGGTATCGACGCTTCGGGTCAGCAGCGCTTCGCTGATTTGTTGGCCCGCATTCACAGCGAATTCGGCCCCACCATCATCATTATCTCGCACGACATCCGCGCCATCGCGGCGGGGTCAGACCGTGTCGCGTGCCTGGCCCAAAGGTTGCACCTGCACACCAGCCCCGAGGGCCTGACGCCCCGCGTGCTGGGCGAGCTCTTTGCGCACGATCTGGCCGGGCTCCCCGCTGGTCTGAGCGGTATGCACCTGCACACCCACAGCGCGGGCGAGTGCTGCGACGAGCCACGAGTCGAGCTGAACATCAGCACCCCCACCCGATCCACCAGCAGCCCAACCTCCACGCCCGATCGACCGCGCCCCTGACCAACCCCAGGCGTCTCACCCTTGCTCCTCTACGAATACCTCACCGATCCGTACACGCGAGACCTGTATCTGCAGGCGATCGTCGCCGGCATGGCGGTGGTGATCATGTGCGGCGTGCTCAGCCCACTCGTGGTGGTTCGTCGGCTCGGCTTCATTGGCCAGGGCGTTTCGCACTCTGCCTTCGGCGGCATCGGTGTCGCCGCGATTCTCGCGGCGTTCGGCGTTCTCTCCACGGGCGGTCTGGCAGAGTTTGCCGTCATCGTGGCGTTCTGCATCGCCGCAGCGCTGGGCATGGGCGGGCTGTCGCACCGTCGAACTCTGCCCGAAGACACCGCCATTGGGATGTTCCTCGTCGGGTCGATGGCACTCGGAGCAGTGCTGGTGCAGGCGAGTGTTCGCGTTGCCGGCGAACGCGGGGTGATGATGGCGGGACGATCGTGGGAGTCGATCCTCTTCGGCTCGATCTTGATGGCGGGTCCGACAGAAGTCAGAACGGGCATCGCCTGTGCGGTCGGTGTCATCGGTCTGCTCTGGTGGTTCCGCAGGCCGCTGTTGTTTCACATCTTTGACGAAGACTCGGCCCGCGCGTTCGGCGTGCCGGGTGAGCGGATGCGTGCTGTGCTGATGATCCTGCTCGCCGTGGCGGTGGTCACCGCGATGAAACTCGCAGGCGTGGTGCTCGCGACGGCGCTGCTGGTTCTGCCCGGAGCGATCGCGCTTCGACTCAACACCCGCGCTGGGCGGGGCTTGGCCGCGGTGACGGGCATCTCAGTGGTGGCGGGTATCGTGGGGTTGCTCGGCGGGCTGATACTCTCAACACAGATGGACTGGCAGCCGGGACCGAGCGTGGTGCTGGTGCTCGTCGCCATGTTCGCCGCGGGCTGGGCCGTTGAACGTTTGGGCGGTCCGCATGGCGCGAGCCGCGCTGCGTTGGGCGGCTGAATCGCGAACCAACGGTCCAGAGTGCTGTTCAACCGGAGCCATGCCCATGTCCGAATCAACGCCTAAGCCCACACATCGAAAGATCAAGGCCGAGACGATCCTCGCCGAACTCAACCGTCAACGTAAAGACATGGGCGAGGACCAGGCCGACATTGAGTGGCTGGCGATTCACCACGCCTTCTGTTTCTTGTCATACAAGATGGGCGAGTTCCAGCGATATCTCGATGAAGAGTCGGCCAAGGGTGCCTTCGACAATCTCGAAGATTGAGCGCGGCGTGCTGCTGGGCGGTAGGAACGGCATTTTGCGAGCACGTCACTCAGCAAACCCCTCACTCGGGCTGACATGGCGGGCCTGAAACACCGTTATCGCCGGGATCGCCGTGCATGCTGTTGCCGGGCGTTCCGGGAGTTCCTGGCACTCCCGCAAAGTTCGGATCGTTGGTAACGCCCGAGCCACCCAGCCCGCCCGCCCCGCC
>JBGSRG010000326.1:0-5261 GCA_041737685.1 Phycisphaerales bacterium
CTGACACGGACACCGATGCTTCTCAAGCCAAAGACGACGATGAGCCAGAGGGAACGCCCGAGTCTGACGACATCGCCGCGATCCCCGCGAACATTCTGCTACCGCACGTTGGTCACGGCCGAACGGCCTATCCGTCGCAGCAGCACGTTGTCATTCTCGGCAGCACGGTCTGGACGTGCGACCCCGAAAGCCGAGTGATCGAGAACGGCGTGGTGCGCTTGTACAACGGCAAGGTCGCGTTCGTAGGCACTCGCGACGAATGGTCCAGCATCGCCGCGCGCGCCCGCTTCGCCGACGAATGGATCGAGATTGACGCGACGGGCAAGCACGTTTCGCCGGGGCTGGTCGACGCGCACTCGCACACCGGCATCAGCAAGGGCGTGAACGAGGCGGGCCAGGCCGTCACGTCCGAGGTGCGGATCGGTGACGTCACCGACCCGGACTCCATCTCGTGGTATCGCCAGTTGGCCGGCGGCACAACCACTGTCAACTCCATGCACGGATCTGCGAACCCCATCGGCGGGCAGACACAGACAAACAAGGTTCGCTGGGGCGTTGTCAACCCCGACCAGATGCACATGGAAGGCGCCAAGCCGGGCATCAAGTTCGCGCTGGGCGAGAACGTGAAGCAGAGCAACTGGGGCGACAGCCGACGCGTGCGCTACCCGCAGACACGAATGGGCGTAGAAACGATCATTCGTGACCGATTCGTCGCGGCGAGGGAGTATGCGAATGCAGGACCAGGGGCACAGAGTCCGCAGGCCACAGCGCCACAGAACCGAGTCGCCGCCAACACGGGGGCTCGACAAGCGAACCCTCGTGGCGCTGAGGCTCACCGGTCGTCTTCCCCTCCCGATCTCGAACTCGACGCCCTTGCCGAGGTCCTCGCTGGCGAACGCCTGATCCACTGCCACAGCTACCGCCAGGACGAAATCCTGATGCTGGCACGGGTGGCCCAGGAGTTCGGCTTTCGGATCGGCACCTATCAGCACGGCCTGGAGTGCTACAAAGTCGCCGATGAGGTGCGCGAGTCATCGATCGGCGCTTCGATCTTCAGCGATTGGTGGGCCTTTAAGATGGAGGTGCAGGACGCGATCCCACAGGCCGGGGCAATCTTGCACGACGCGGGCGTCACTGTCAGTTTCAACAGCGACTCTGATGAGCTGGCCCGGCGCATGAACGCCGAGGCCGCCAAGGGTGTCAAGTACAGTTCGCCCGACTCGCCCATCTCGCCCGAAGTGGCGTTGCGCTTTGTCACCATCAACCCCGCCAAGCAGCTGGGCATCGCCGACCGCGTCGGCTCGATCGAATCTGGTAAGGATGCCGACGTGGTGATCTGGAGCGGTTCGCCGCTCTCCAGTCTCAGCCGCTGCGAGCGCGTCTGGATCGACGGTCGCCCGATGTTCAGTCTCGAAGACGACGCCGCGATGCGTGAGCGCACGCTGAAAGAGCGTGCCCGCCTGATTCAGAAAGTGCTAAACCAAGAGGCCCGCGAGAAGGGCGGGGGGGGCGGCAAGTCGAAGAAGAAGGGCAAGGCCGCGGCGGGCGATGGCAGCGAGGACGACCCCGAAGAGGTTGCTCCGCCCATCGGCGACCCTGCAACACCGCCCGAGCGGGCGTGGTCATCGGGCGAACGCGGCACGCTGATGCAGCGCATGAACGGCCGGGCCGCCGCGGCCAGAAGAGACCACTATCTCGGCATGATCCAGCGCGGGCTCGATCCGCGCTTCTCTCGCTGCACAGACTGCGGCGAGATGATGGGCTGGTAGATGCTCATTCTCACAGCAACACAGCAACACAGCAACACAGCGCACGCAGAATGCGCAGAACGTCCACGCAGTTCATCAGAGCCCAGATGCTTCCACAGGCCACCAGTGATTCCAGGTGATTCAACCATGAACAAGCCACGCAAACTCAACCCGTTCTCTGGCTCGAAGTCGGCCGCACTCTTGCCGCGAGCCGTCGTCGCGGCGTTGGCCCTCGCGGTCATCGCGCAGCCGAGTGTTGCCCAAGACCTGGGCATCAAGGCGCCGCCGCAATCGGGCCCGATCACCATCATTAACGTGGCGATCTATCCCGTCGCCAGCACGCCGCTCGAACGCGGGTATATCAGTTTCGATCAGGGCATCATCACCGCGATTGGCTCGATGGACGAGTTCGAGGCGCTCGACGCCACAGCGCGCGGTCGCTTGAAGGGTGATGGCATCTCGATCATCGACGGTTCCGCATCAGCGAACACGCCCGCGATGCGCGTCTATCCCGGCCTGTTTGTGCCGTACACCCAGCTCGGCCTCACCGAAATCGCTGCGGTACGATCGACGCTCGACATCGGCGAGGTCGGTGTCACCTCGCCCGAAGTTCGTGCCGTTGTCGCGGTGAACCCCGACTCGGCGCTCATCCCTGTCACGCGGAGCAACGGCGTGTTGCTCGCGGCGGTGTTCCCGCAGACCAATCCCGGCGGGCTGATCAACTACTTTGAAGGCCCCGGCGGCATGATCCCCGGCCGCCCCGGCGTCATCCGGCTCGACGGTTGGACGTGGGAAGACATGACCGTGCTTGACGACGCCGGTCTGGTGGTCAACTGGCCACAGGCTCGCCCTATCGAAGCGTGGTGGATGGACAAGAGCGTCGAAGACCAGCAGAAGGAGATCGACGCTCGTCTCTCGCTGCTTGACGAGTTCTTCACCAGCGCCCGCGCCTATATCGGCCTGCGGCCCGACGCGAAGTCGCCCGGCACACTGCCGGTCGATCTGCGTTTCGAGGGCATGCGGAGTGTGCTCGGGACCACGCAAGCTCAACAGAACGCGGCCCTACGGGAATCATCGCAACAAAGAACGATCGAGCGGGCCGACAAGGCGACTCAGAGAGTTGGCCGCGACGCACCCGCCGATCGTTCGTCACCATCCAGCAGTGCCCCCTCTTCGCGTCCCGTCTTCGTCCTGGCCAACGACCTTGACCAGATCACGCAGGCCGTGCTCTTCTGCGCTCGCCACGGCGTCCGCTGTGTCATTGTCGGCGGCAACGATGCCCCGCAGTGCGCTGATCTGCTCAAGCGACATCGGGTGGGCGTCATTGTTCTGGGCACCATCCGCTTCCCCAAACGCGACGACGCGCCGTACGACGACGCGTTCACCTTGCCAGCGCGGTTAGAAGCGGCGGGGCTTCAGTGGTGCCTCTCCAGCGGCGAAGAGGCCGCGCACGAACGCAACCTTCCCTACTCTGCTGCGCTCGCCGCGGCTTATGGTCTCGACAACGCCGCAGCGCTGCGGTCGATCACGCTCTCGCCCGCGCAGATTCTCGGTGTTGATGACCGTTATGGCTCGCTCGAAGTGGGTAAGAGCGCCACGCTGATCCTCACGACGGGCGACCCGCTGGAGATCATGACCCACACAAAGGCGGCGTACATTGATGGACGCATCATTGATCTGCGCAACAAGCAGACCGAACTCGAACGCAAGTATCGAGAGAAGTACCGCCAGTCTGGTGCCACAGCGAAGGACAAGGCCGCCGCGGCCACCCCCGCCGCCCCGCCGATGCCCGCCGTGCGTTGAGCGGCGATCTTCGAGGCGTGGCTCGTTCTTGGGCTTGCTCCTCGTCTCTAGCCGATCCTGAAATCATGAACAACCGCACGCTGAAACCTCTGGCTTCGTTCGTTTCAACGGCAGTGGGTGCGCTCGCACTTTGCGGCTGTGCATCCTCGAACTCTCAGACGATGTCCCTGGGCGCCAAGCCCGCCGACACGGAAGTGGCCGTGGACCAGAGTGTGGTCGTGGGGGCAACCGAAGGCTCGATGAACGGATCGACACCCCTCACGCCCGTCGCTCGGCCCTCACCCGGCCCCATGCCAACTGAACCGAACGAGCAAAGTAAGTCGGGCGGGCCCGGTATCACCACCAACACGAACCCGCCAACACCCCTGCCCGCCTCGCTGGAAGTGTTTGATGCTCCGAGGTTGCGCGCTATGAAGGGCTACCTCGTCGAGACCGATACGGCCGTCGGTGTAGCTGTTGTGGATTCGCCCGATCGCTTCTGGACCGATCTTCTGGCCCAGATGACCGACGAATCCATGAGCGAAGTGCTGGCCAACTCTGCTGCGGGTGCGGCCGAACGCACTGAAGGTGTGCTTCTGGTGCGCCCCACAGTGCTGGGCGTAAAGAACTCGCCTGCGGCGGCAACGTCGATGTCTTCACCGTCTGTGATCCAGCCCAACTTCGACCGCGCATCGTGCCGAATCGAACTCGTTGAGGCGAGCACTGGCCGCGTGCTGGCGATCTTCAGCGACGGCTCAACCCCCGCCCGCGTTCGCTCGGCGCTCAACGATGCGCACGCCTCATCAACTGCCGATGAACTCGGCCGGGCCTGCGTGCGATCATGGGCCGAACAACTCGCCGAGCGCTTCGATGGCGAACGTTCTCGCTAAGTGTGTCGCGTGCGCAATCGCGCTACTGACATGGCCAGCGTGCAAGGAGGCATTTTGAGTTGTCGGCGGACGGAGCAAGCGGCAGAGTGACGACTTCGGCGGTCACTCGTCGCGATACCACTTGATCTCGCCCTTCTTGCGTTCGCGAGCGACCAGCCGGCCACCCAGATACTCAAGGTCGTAGTACTTGTTTTTGTCCTTGGGCGGGTTCAACTGCAAGGAGTTGCCGTCGGCCTCGGGGCTATCGGGCAGGCTGAAGCGGATGCGCACGCCGTTGGTGTCCGTCTGGTCCACCTTGTACGTCACGTTCGCGTCCGGGCTGACAATCCCCTTCGAGTAGGTCTGTGACGATCCATCCGCCGCGACCACCATGTACTCGGCCGTCAGCGTTTGCCCGGTTTTGTTCATCACATCGACCCCCGGCGGGTGAACACAGCCGCCCCCGAGCATCGCCGCCAAACCGACCAGTGCCAGCTTCGCCGATCGGGCCGCGCCAAAGCGTCGAACCGCAGCCAGAGGCGTGCCGGCGATGGTCAGAACAGACGCGAACGAACGTTGCGGAAGGGGCATGTCGAGTTCCTATAAACGGGAGCGAACGGTACCGGGTTTTTCATCGGCTCTCGCCGGGCTTTGGGCCGACAACGGCTTATCATCTCTGAGTCCCCGCTCTGCGCATGTTTTGCGCTCTTTGGTCAAACGGCCGTCCGGCCAGTGCAATCCCCGGCGGCCAAACGCTGGCTTCCTGCCTGATCTGACGATGGGTCAAACCCTCGGCACAGAGAGCGAGCATGGGTTGGCGGGGCGTGGTTTGATCGGGATGAGTTGGTCAGGCAGAATTGGT
>JBGSRG010000389.1:0-17366 GCA_041737685.1 Phycisphaerales bacterium
GAGGTTGAGTCGCTGGACGTTCTGAAGTGGTTCCGCGATGAGTTTCTCGCCGACATGGGCTACACCTACGCGGTTTCGTTAGACGCGGGCGACGGGCGCGGGATCGAGCAGAGCGTGCTGAGCCGCTTTCCACTCTCCGACGCCAAGGTGTGGGCAGAAACGCCGCTTGGTGGTGAGCATCCTCAGAAGTGGGGTCGGGGCGACAACGAGTTTGCGGGGCAACCCATCACGCTCCGCCGCTCGCCGCTGCAGGTGAGGCTGACCGTTCCGGCGGGGGCCGTGATGAACCCGCAAGGAACGCCGTATGCGGGCGACTACCAAGCGATTCTGTTTGTGGTGCATCACAAGAGCGGAGCGCCGGGCGGCTACTGGCGAGATGCGGAGGCGAAGCAGTTTGTGAAGTGGCTGCGTGAGGCCACGAAGCCCGCCGCCGCGTCGGAACTTCCGATGGATGCCTTTGTGTTGGGAGACTTCAACGCCCGTGCGGGCGATCAGTCGGTGCAGACGTATCTCGCCAACGGATTTGAGGACACGTTTGTCACTGCCGGGGTGAAGCAGCCGCGTGCGAAGGATCGACCGACGACCGCCACCCCCACCACTCCAACTGCGGCTGCTGACCAAGATCGTGAGTATGACTCAGAGGTAATCACACACGCTTCGGAGCGGACCATCGACTTTATCTTGGCGAGCTCAGGCGCTGCAAAGCGGGTCGTTGCGGGTAGCGCATTTGTGCTCGGCACGGGTGCTCGCGAGCGAGGCGCCGATTGGCGAACAACCACGCCGCCCGCGGGCTGGGCGAGCGATCATTATCCGTGTGTGATTGATGTATGGCCACAGTAGTGCCAATTGCTTATGATGGTCAGATTTTTCCTGTAAAAATTGATTATGGACTCATGGCTCGGAAGGGCGAACAGACTTGAAGGTGCTATGCTGGGGAATCAGCTACATGAAGAATCCCAAATGGAAAGTTGTCGCTCTTGTTGCAATCATTCTCGTAGGGTGCGGATTGATTGCTAGGACAATGACGACTGATGATGGCCTAGAAATCTCCGAGTACTATTTCCTCGTTGATGTGGAGACCGGTGAAGTCTTTCGCGCTGACAAAAGGATCCCGCTGCAGTCTCCCAACCCCAACACCGGCAAGACCAGCCTGATCCGGATTTGCAAGGCTGATGATGGATCGTTCTTCGTCAGCGAGAGGGATATGGCTCTTCTCGGGTTCTTGGACAAAGAAGTCGTCGTGAGCGTTATCGACGTTAAAACCGGGGAAATCAAGACTCCGCTTCAACGCGTTGTCGACTACCCTCGCAAGTGAGGCGTTTCCGAGTGTGACATGGAGGAGGTAGGAATGAACAGCTTCAATGTTCAACGGTGTCGGAACTGTCTGGCCAGGCAAGCCTTCACGCTGATCGAACTGCTTGTCGTTATTGCGATCATTGCGCTTTTGATCGGCATCCTCTTACCTGCTCTCAAGCAGGCGCGGGAAGTCGCATGGGGTATCGTGTGTTCTTCAGCGCAGCGTCAGTACGGCATCGGAGTGAATTCGTACGCCAACGACTGGAAGGAGTACTTCGCCGGTCCGAACACATCGGGAGCAGAGGGGCAGGCTTCGAACGGACTGACACTGTTTGGCGACAAGACAGCGGGAACGCCGACGACGGTCTTTGACTGGATCAGCCCGACGATGGGTGAGTCGGCGGGGTTCTCGACGAACCGGGCACAGCGCACAGTCCAAATGTTCAAGACCTACGGGTGCGCTGCAGCTCGACAACAGAGCGTTGTGTTCCCCGGCTCGGCACCATCGCCGGATGCGGCGGATTTTTACGCACTGCAGAGCGTCGGAAAGTTGGGACAGGTCAGCCATCTCTCGCCTTCGTCTTTCCATTATCTGCCCAGCATTCAAGTGGCACAGGCGTCTCAAAGCCGCTACCAGGGTCGCATCCTCAAGTACGATGCCTTCCGACAGCCGGTCGCCGTGCCCGAAAATTATCGCCCGCGAATCTCACAAGTCGGCCTTCAGGCATCCAACAAAGTGCTATCGGCGGACGGCACTCGATACTTCGAGAACGGGACGCTCGACTACGACATCAGCCTCAATCCGGGGACGTTCTCATCGTTCCTTTCCAGCGGCCCGATCTTTGACCGCTCGACCGCTTATGGCAGGCGACACGTGGGATCGCCCACGAACCACCGTCTGAGTTTCCGGCATCCGGCCGACACGATGAAGGTGCTCTACTTCGACGGGCACGTTGGCACCCTCAAGAACACCGAGGCCTGGAAAGATGCCACACCCTGGTATCCCGGCGGCGGCATTTTCAACGGTGTGAGCGCCACACCCGAGTCTGCCGCGTTCCATCAGAATGGCGACAAGTTGCCCTGATCGAGCCGGGCGATGCTTGGTGCCTCGGGCCAGCCCAACCACCTTGCTGCCTCACGCGTCCTGGTCGTCTCACACGAATGGTCGTTTGATCGATCGGCGTCGTGGGTTCGCGGAGCCGAGGACGAAATCGTTGCAATCGATGTCTGGCGGCTCTCATGCCTCGTGCCCCTCTGCGAGCTACGGCGTTTGCTCGCTGTGGTTTCCCCAGTTCGAGTGTGTCTGAATTGTGAAGACCTTGCAAAGGTTCTTGCCAGGCCTCGCGCTGAACTGTACGCGACCTCTGTATTGACAAGCAGTTACGAACGCATCACCCCGGTTCAGGCGGCTTCCTCACCAAGACTTCACCTCGATCCGCGATGTTCCGAGTGGCGAGACGCGCAATTTTGACTATTCTTGCACTGGTTCGCACGCCGTGCGATCGACCTCGCAGGCCCGCCGCCGGTCCTTGACCCGCTACCCCGAATCGCCTCTGTCTGTTTGAGTTCCATCGCAACGCCCGACGACCAAGACGGTCGGCGCCGGCGGTTGTGAGCACCTGAATCAAGTGTTGCCTCTGCAGTGCGGTTGCAGCGGCTCGACTCAGTTCCGGACAGAGCGAAAGCGGAGCGGTCGGGCAGAGCAAATGGGCAGAGCGAGGTCGGTTTCGTGGGTGCGCAACCGGATTCTCGCCGTGCTCTGGAGGGCATCGGCACTGTGCGGAAGATCAACCAAGGCCTGTTTGAAGGAGAAGCGGTATGAACACTCGTCGTCTTTGGTCCAAATTTTTGTGTTGCGGTGTCGCGATGCTGGCGGGTGCCAGCGCTGCGGACGCACAGACCAACCCCACGCCTCGCGCGATTCCCTTTGCTGAGGACTTCGGATCGGTCGCTTCGACGACCCCGCCGCTTGGTTTCTCGAACTGGAACGGCATCAGCGGCGGCTCAATCACCACTCAGGCCGCAGCGGAGGGCTCGAGCCCTCCGTCTGATGGCGCGATTCTGACCACTACCCCCTCAAACGGTGGTACGGGTGGAGCCCGGTACTACGCGGTCGGCAGTGATGCGCGACTGGGGGTATTGCAGTCGAGCAACGCGACCAACGGCGTTCATCAGTGGGTGCTTGGGATTGACACGACCGGCGCGACAACTGCGACGATTGCTTACGACCTCTCTACCAACATCGGGAACACCCGTCCGGCTGGTGTTGTTCTGCAGTATCGGGTTGGTACAACGGGTGCCTGGACGAGTTTCAGCGGCTCAGAGTACCTCGCCATGACGGGCGCAGCACCGCAGAGCTTCAATCTTGCGATCCCGTCAGCCGCCCTCAACTCGCCGAACGTTCAGATTCGTTGGGCAAACTGGCGTCCCACGGGCTCGGGCAATAGTTCCGGGTTCGACCTTGACAATCTGAGTGTGACGACGGGCATTGCTCAAGCGACCGGAGCTTGCTGCCTCGCTACGGGTCAGTGCACCGTCACCACGATGGCGGCTTGCACGTCCTCGGGCGGTACGTATCAGGGCGACAGCATCACCTGCATGGAAGCCAACTGCCCCGTGCCGATGGGCTCCTGCTGCGTCGGGATCTTCTGTCAGGTGACGACGGCAACGGCGTGTGCTTCGGTCATGGGCGTGTTCAACGCCAACGACCCGAACTGCTCGCAGGCGTGCGTTGAGCTGACCGGCGCGTGCTGCCTGCAGGACGGCATGTGCCAGATTCTGAGCGCTACCGACTGCGGCTCGGCGGGCGGCATCTACGCTGGCGATGGCACCGACTGCATGAATCGTCCGTGCCTGTTCACCTGCTGCTTCAACGACGGTTCTTGCCAGCTGCTGAGCCTGAACGACTGTGGCACCGCTGGCGGCATCGCCAACAGCGCACGCACCACCTGCAGCCCGAGCAACTGCCCGCAGCCCACGACCTTTGGTGCTTGCTGCGTTGGTACCGTTTGCACGATGAGCGTTACCTGGGCAGACTGCACCGCTCAGAGCGGCGTCTGGCTGGGCTCCGGCACTACCTGCACCGCGATGGTCTGCGAGCAAGCATCAAGCCCGACGCTGGTTGCCAAGTATGACTTTGACGTGAACCGCCAGGGCACGCTGATGATCACCACCGACGGCATGGCGCCGTTCCCGGGTGGCGATGCGTTCGGCGTTGTGCAAGCACTGCGGCTTGACCCCGAGCCGGAGCCCTTTGCTCTGGTTGATCAGTCAACCGGCGTCTTTGCGACCGACGTTCAGGGCTTCTTGGGCGTGTCAAAAGTTGACTCTGTGTTTGGCGTGGCGGACACCTTTGACATCATCGCCACCGGAACGAACGAGGCGATGGCTGAGTGGGCGTTCAACGTGGCTGGCCGCACCAATCTGTCGCTCAGCGTTCAGATCGCCGGCATGGGCAACTTTGAGGTTGCAGGCGTTGCGGATCGATTCATCCTGGAAATCGCGTTGGATGCCGATCCGTTCGTGGTGGTCTTCGAGGCACGTGCGGATGAGGCCGTGAGCGCGACGTACACCATGGACTCGGGTGCCATGGTCACGATCGATGACCCGCTGCGTGACATGATCTCGGGCAATCTGGTGGACGACACCTTTGCCACCTACACCTTCCCGGTTGCGGGAGCGGGCAGCACGCTGCGTTTCCGGCTTCGTGCGGCGGCCGACGGCGGCAGCGATGAGGGCTTTGCCATCGACAACATCATGGTCATGGCCGACGCGATTGTGACGACGCCGATGGGCGCTTGCTGTTCGGGCAATGGCTGCCAGGTGGCCTCGCAGGACCTGTGTGAGAACACGCTGGGCGGCACCTATCAGGGTGATATGACGGGTTGCGATCCTGACCCCTGCGCGGCGGCACCTTGCCCCGGCGACTACAACAACGATGGCCAAGTCGATCTGCTCGACCTGCTCGCCTTCAACGGCGAATGGTCCGGCAATCTCGGCACTATGGTGCCGATGGGCACGCTGGGCGACTATGACGGCAGCGGCACCGTTGACCTGCTCGACCTGCTCTCCTTCAACGGCGACTGGTCCAGCAACCTCGGCACCCCCTGCCCATAAGGCGTGGTTCGGTCTGGCTGAAGGCTGAACCGACGGCCAACAAGTGTTGAAACCCATACCCCTGCTCTTCGGAGCGGGGGTTTTTCGTGCGCGGTACCGCAGTTCTCGATGCTGGAAACCTACGCTGCGGCTTGCCTCAGAGGTGACAATGATTCGGACAGGGAGCAGCCACAGATGACCACAGCACACGCCCGAGCCGTCCTGGACCGACTGGCGGCGGATCGCCCGAACCAGATCAACCGGCTGATGGAGTGGCTGCGCATCCCGAGCGTTTCTACGGATTCGGCGTTTCGAGCCGACGTTCGGCGCGCTGCGGAGTGGGCGGGCGAACACCTGCGAACGTCGGGCTTGGATGTAGAGATTCTGGAGACGGGCGAACTGGCCGCGGTGAATGGCGGGAACGGCACGGGCCATCCGGTTGTGCTCGCCACAGCAAACGTGGGATCGAAGGGTCCGCACGTTCTGTTCTACGGGCACTATGACGTGCAACCGGCGGACCCGATCGACTTGTGGGAGTCGGGGCCGTTTGAGCCGGTGATCAGGGCCGCTGATGGCGAGGTGGGTGAGCGGATAGTCGCGCGCGGTGCTTGCGATGACAAGGGTCAGGTGGCAACGTTTCTTGAGGCGCTGCGTGCGTGGCACCAAGAGACGGGAATGGCGGCGGGCGGTGTAAGGCTGACGGTGCTTTTGGAGGGTGAGGAAGAATCGGGCAGCGTGAATCTGGACCGGTTTTTGGAGGCCAACGCGGATCGGTTTCGATCGTGCGATGCGTGTCTGATTTCAGACACCGGGATGCTTGGGCGCGAGCACCCGGCGATCACCTACGGGGTGCGCGGGCTGGTGTATTCAGAGGTCAGGCTGCACGGCGCGAATCAGGATTTGCACTCTGGGCTGTGGGGTGGGCGGGCGCCGAACCCGAACAACGAACTGGTGAAGGTGTTGTCGCAGTTGTGGGACCGAGACCGGCGGGTGACGATTCCAGGGTTCTATGACGATGTTCGGGAATTGACGACAGAGGAGCGCAAGGCCTGGCGAGGATTGGCGTTCGATGCCGCCGCGGCGCTTACGAAGATTGGTCTTGGTCCGGAAGCCGATGCGCCGTCGGGCGAGGCGGGCTTCTCGGCGATGGAGCGAGAGTGGGCACGGCCCACGGCGGAGATCAATGGAATCTTTGGCGGATACGCCGGCGCGGGAGCCAAGACGGTGATCCCGGCGTGGGCGGGGGCGAAGGTGTCGTTTCGATTGGTGGCGGACCAAGATCCGGCGAAGATCGAGGCCGCGTTCTTTGATTGGTGCAAGCAGCGGACGCCGGCGGGGTGCCGCTGGGAACTGCACTCACACTCGGGCGGCAACCCGGCGACGGTGCGAACAGATTCGGACTTGCTGCGAGCGGCGGCGGGGGCGATCAGAGATGCGACGGGCATTGAGCCGGCGTTGATCAAGTCGGGGGGATCGATCCCCGTGGCGGGCACGCTGAAGTCACTACTCGGCCTTGAAACGATTTTCATGGGCTTTGGGCTGGACGATGATCGGGTGCATTCGCCGAACGAGAAGTTTGAGTTGCGGTGCTTTGACTGGGGGGCGCGGTCCCACGTGTTGTTCATTGACCGGCTTCGGACGATGGCGGGCATAAACTGAGTGGGCCGGGCGGGGCGGTTGAGCGTTTGTGAGTGGGCGGCGGAACGACAGAACGACACATGAAACTCGCCGTGGTCATCCCAGCGTTCAACGAGGAACGGAACCTCGACACTTTGCATCGGCGGCTGACCGGCGTGCTTGAAGGGTGCTGCGACGACCATGAACTGATCTTTGTGAACGACGGATCTCGCGACGAGACGCTGCAGGGGTTGCGGCGACTTTCGGAGGCGGACCCGCGCGTGAAGTACGCGTCGTTCTCGCGGAACTTCGGGCATGAGATTGCCGTGGCGGCGGGGCTAGATAGGGCCGATGCCGACGCGGTGGTGCTGATCGACGCGGACTTGCAGGACCCGCCGGAGTTGATCGCGAAGATGGTGGAACGGTGGCGCGCGGGTGTTGATGTGGTGTATGCGCAGCGGACCAAGCGTCGGGGTGATCCGCTGCCGAAGAAGTTGGCCATCTTTGTGTTCTATCGCGTGCTGGCGCGGATTTCAGAGGTTGAGATTCCGCTGGACACCGGGAACTTTCGGCTGATGGACCGGCGCGTGGCCGACGCGGTGAAGCGATGCCGCGAGAACCCGCGGTATGTGCGCGGCTTGGTGCCGTGGGTGGGCTTTCGGCAAGAGGCGTTGCGGTTTGATCGTGATCCGCGGCACGCGGGCGAGACGAACTACGGCTTCTTTAAGTTGCTGAAGTTGGCCTTGGACGGCATTTTCTCGTTCTCGCAGGTGCCGTTGAAGATCGGGACGTGGATTGGCGGGGTGATGGTGGGGCTTTCGATTCTGGGCATCATCGCTGTGTTACTGGATCGAGTGTTTGGCGATCCGAACGTGCCGCGTGGGTTTGCGTTCCTCGCGTGCGCGATGTTCTTTCTGGGCGGCGTGCAGATGTTTTTGCTGGGGATGCTGGCGAGTTATGTTGGGTACATCTTTCGCAACGTGCAGAACCGGCCCATGTATGTGGTCGCGGAGGAGCGAGGATGGACGCCGGGTGAGCATGATCCCGCACCGTCGTCGCTCGCGTTCTCGCGGGTTGGAGAGGCTGGAGCGGCGGCCGGTCATGGTCGAGTGGTTCGAGATGGGCGTGCGACTACGGAACAGCGGTCGGAGGTTCGGGTCGTGGTGCGACCTTCGGAATCGCTGGAGACCGTCGGTGTGGCGCGTGGCATAACAGAGTTGGCGGAGTCGGGGGACGATCGCGGCAGCGAGGGTCGGGGCGGTGGATGAGGCCCTCTACCGGCTTCACGCTGAGCGTGAAGAGACGTACTGGTGGTGGGTGGCCAAGAACAGGATCATCCTGAGTCTTGTTGATCGGTACGGTGTGGGGTCGGGCTTGCTGGGCGGTCGTGCTGATGCAAAGCCTCGGGCGATCGACATCGGTTGCGGCGCGGGGGGTGTTTTGGCGCGGCTGGCCGAGCGATACGACGCAGTTGGTGTGGACATGTCGCCGATCGCTCGGGAGTACTGCGCCAAACGCGGGCTCAACGCTCTTGACGGCGCGCTGCCGCACGAACTTCCGTTTAAGAATGCGGACACCTTTGATCTGGTGGTGGTCAGTGAGGTGCTCGAGCATGTTGAACAGGACGCCGAATCGGTGCGCGAGATTGTTCGGATCACGCGGCCGGGCGGTCTGATTGTCTCAACGGTGCCCGCGCACCGATGGCTCTGGTCAGCGCACGATGACTTCAACCACCACTGCCGCAGATACACCCGCCGGGCCTTTGGTTCGCTCTTTGACGGCTTGCCGGTCGAGACGCTGCTGCTGAGTTACTACCAGTTAGCGTCGATGCCATTGGTGGTCGCTGCGCGTGGCGTGGAGCGGGCTCGCAGGGCGCTGACGGGCAAACGCCCGCCCGGAGCGGCGGTCAGGCCGCTGCCGGGGCCGATCAACGGGGTTCTTCGGCGGGCGTTTGAGGTTGAGGGGCGAATCCTGCCGCGATTGAGGCTGCCAACGGGGACCAGCGTGATCGCGGTACACCGAAAGATGCAGTGAGGGTGCCTGCTGGGCCGCAAGAGCCGCGCAAATCGCAGAGGTGTAGCCCCCTACCGTTGTGGTAGATATGCCCAGTAAGGCCGTTTACATCGAGACGTTCGGGTGCCAGATGAACGAACTGGACTCTGAGCTGGTGATGAGCCAACTCCGGTCGCTGGGCTATTGGTTCGTCGCCGATCCCGATCGGGCGGACGTGCTGCTCTACAATACGTGCTCGGTGCGAGAGCACGCCGAGCAGAAGGTCTGGTCGAGACTGGGAATTGATCGCCTGAGGAAACTCGACCGGCCCGAACTGGTGGTGGGCGTGCTGGGCTGCATGGCCGAGCGTGACGGCGAGAGCCTGATCCATCGGATGCCGCAGGTCGACATCTTGTGCGGTCCGGGCGAACTGGACAAACTGCCCGCGCTTCTGGACAACGCGGTGCGGACGCGCGAGTCGCTGGTGGGCGAGAGCGCGATCGAAGGGACACACAGTGGTTCCCCGACTCGCCTCGCTGAGAAGCGGGTGGCTCCCTCGGCTCGGCAGGTTGCGCTTCAAGGCAACACGTCGAGGCGGTCGGGCACACTCGCCGCAGCGCAGGACAATCTTGAGTTGCTTGACCTATCACGCTCGGTGAGTGCCGAAACACACGGCGGCAAGCGGTCGGCGTACGTACGGATCACGCGCGGCTGCAACAAGTTCTGCACGTACTGCGTCGTGCCGTTTACCCGCGGCGCTGAGGTTCATCGCCCGCCTGACCACATCGTGGATGAGTGCAAGCGGCTGGCCGATGCCGGGGTGATCGAGGTGACGCTGCTGGGCCAAACGGTGAACCACTACCGATTCGAGCACGGAGCTTCCGTATCGGTGAACGGTGTGACGCAACCGCAGAAGGGCCGAACATACAAGGGTGCGCACAACCGGGATGCGCTGGCGGGCGACCGGACCACGACATTCGCGGACCTGTTACAGCGCATTCACGACGAGGTTCCGACGATCGAACGGCTGCGATTCGTGACGAGTTATCCACGTGACTTTGGCGATGATGTGCTGGAAGTGATGCGAGATCATCCGCGGATCTGCCGGTATCTGCACGTGCCCGCACAGACGGGCTCAGACCGCCTACTCAACGCGATGAACCGCGGCTATAGCGTGGGCGAGTATCTGGAGTTTTTGGACCGGGCTCGTGACTATTTACATCAGCCGAAGATGAATCGCCCGTTGACGATCGCCGGCGACATCATCGTTGGATTTCCGACCGAGTCTGCGGACGATCACGCTGCGACGGCGGACCTGCTTCGACGAGCGCGATACAAAAACTGCTTCATTTTCAAGTACTCACCTCGACCGGGAACTGTCGCGTTTGACCGAATGACCGACGACGTGCCCGAAGCGGTGAAGCGTCAGCGCAACGCCGAACTGCTGGAGTTGCAGACAAAGATCAGTGCGGAGGTCGGGAGGGAGTTCGTTGGAACTACCGCAAGGGTCTTTGTCGAAGGCTATTCGCAGTTGGAGCAACGCAAGCAGCGTTCCTCGGCGGTTGCCGGGCTGGTTGGGCTGACGGTGGGCGGGCGAGAGCAAGCGATGGGTGCTGCTTCGCAAGCGACGGTGCCGGAGCACGGTTCCACGCTGCAACTCTCAGCCCGAACCGAAGGCGATCTCATTGTTCACATTGATCTGCATCTGAGCGGAGGCCAACTAAGCACGCGAGAGAGGGCTGAGTCCTTGATCGGCACGATCGTGGATGTTCACCTAACGGAAGCATTGCCCCTCTCGCTGAAGGGCGAGTTGGTCGGCGCGGTGCAGCACCCACCAGTCGGGTAGCAGTCGATTGACTTGGCTGCGTCGTCGATCACTCTGACCGTTCATCGTTGCCGCCGGGCTGCACCTGCTCGTCGATTCGCCGCTTTGCTCGCTGTTTGGCGGCGAAGAGGCCTGAAGCGGAAGCGGGCGGATCATCGGGGAGTCGCGTACCCGATTCGGATGTGTCGCCCGCCTTGGAGGGCGCGGTGAACGGTGCACTAGAGCCTGCAGGGGACGAAGCGCTCGGATTCAACGTGCCCGTTCGACGTGAAGCCTGCCGGCGCGCTTCTGCGTTCCGAACAAGCTCGATCGCGGCATCATCGCCGAGAGATTGGTCAGTCTTCGCGTAGGTTTCAGGCTCGGGCGTACGTCTGATTGTCGGTGATCGTGAGGGGGATGTCGTTACAGATGACGCTCGCTTGCCCTGTTCGGAAGTTGGTTCGTGTCCTCTAAGACGTTGCAAAGCCGACGCGGCATCGGCCGATCGATCGCGCACTCGCTCTCGCACACGAGCGATCATCGTTCCTTCCATGTTTGGGTCGAGGTAGCGGTCCCAGGCGATGCGACGCGTCGCGATGTCGAGCATGAGCACGCACAGCGCGGCCCACAAGAGCCATTGCCAGATCGGTTGGCGCGCCACGCGGGCCTGAAGTCCGGTTCGATCAAACACCCCGCTGGTCTCGGGCGAATCCCAGAGCAGTTCGCGCCCGCTGATGCCGTCGTCTGGGCCAGATGCGGCACGCGCGGCATCGCCCGAACCGAGCCTGAGTCGATCGAGCGTTGCGTCTGAGTTGGTGAGCGTGCGATACTCAGCGCCAGCGCTGCGGACGATGCCGGAAACCAACGGGGAGAATCGGCGACTTGTCTGGTTTGTTGAATCGTTGATGGTTGGCGAGGCAATGACGACGTAGATCCCCGATCGTTCAGCGCGGACCCAGCCCTGATACAGCCCCGCATCGACCTCTTCCAACTGCGTTTGCAGCAGACCCGACGCGGTGCCGATGCCACCTCCGGTGCCGCCTGTGCTTGTCTCGAAGACCCGCGCCGGAATCTCCAGGCCCGTCACAGCGCGTCCCGAATCGTCGGTCGCCTCAACGCGAACCCAGAGCCGGCCGTCGCCCGCGGTGTCATCGAACCAGGTGCGAAGGTCCATGCCACGATCGGGCCGCTTTCGACTGATGGTTTCAATGAGCGCCGGCCAAAGGCGCTCAAAGCCCGGCCAGTCGAGCCACGGCTCGGCCCACGTCTTTACATCCGAAGCGAAGACCCCGACCCTGCCGACGCCGACGTTCCAGTGAGCCAGGAGCGGCTCGCCCTCGCTCGTCATCATCTCGTGAGTAACTGTTGGCTCATCGCGCACGCGGGTGATCACCATACCGCCGAGGTCTTGTGGGCTGACTCCCGTCTGGATGATGGCGGCGGCGATCGAGCCGCCGGGCAAGACGGAAACGGGGATGGGTCCGTTCTTGATCATGGGTGTTCGCACCACGCGAACCGCCTTGACCATGACTCGCGGCAAGAGCGTTGGATCGATGACGCGATAGAACCGGCCGCCGCTGCGGGACGAGAGTTGCCGAAGTGTGTCGGAGTCGGCACCGTCGCCCACCGAGATTGACGTCACACGAATGCCTGCCTCGGCGAATCCGTCGGCGATCAAGCCGATCCGCTCGGCGTCCTGCGATCGGCCGTCGGAGAGCACGATGACGTGCTTCTCGTCTGCCTTGGCGGCTTGCAGCCGCGTACGTGCGAGTTCGAGCGCTGGACCCATGATTGTGCCGCTGTCGGCAGAGATTCTGCGCACCTGTGCGGCCGTGGCTTCGGCGTTGGTGTTGGGGCCAAGCGCGATGACCTCACTGGTTTGGTCGCTAAATGTGATCACGCCAACCAGATCAGACTTGTCGAGCGTCTTGATCGCTTCGGCTGCGCCCTCCGCCGCGATGCGCATCTGCGAAAGGCCGGTGCCCATCACGCCGCGTCGCATGGAACCAGACACGTCAAGCACCAGCACCACGGCAGCGGCGGGCGAGATGAGACGTTCGGGAAGATCGAGCCGAACGGGCAGGATGGGTTCGACGGCGGTGCCCTTCCAGCCGCCGGGGCCGAGCGATTCTTCGCCACCAACCATGACCAGCCCGCCCGCGGCGTCGTTGACGTAGGAGGCGAGTAGGCCGTGAACATCGCGGTCCATCGCATCGGCGGGGACGTTCACCAGCACCACCACGTCGCGGGTCTGCATCCACAGGGGGTCGGCGGCCAGACGCTCGGGCGGCCAGACTTCGGCGTCGAGCCCAGCGCGCTGGAGCACGGTGAGGAGCGCAGCGCTCTCGGACCCGCCTGCGCTGCCATCGACTAGCAGGACACTGACCGGGCCAGCGGCAAGAGTGATCGCTCGAGCACGATTGTTCTCGAGAACGGTGTCGCCGAGAACGTACCCGTCGGCGTCGGTCTCGGGTTCAAAGGTCGCTTCCAACCTGTGTACCCGGCCACGACCGAGCGGCACGGTGAGGCGTTCGACGTTGACGCCGGCTGAGAGTTGGACGTCGCGTCCTGTGCGGCCCTCGGGGCCGATGGGCACGGGCTGGTCGTTGATGGAAAGACGGAGTTGGCCGCGAGCCGGACTTGCGGAGACAGAACGCAGGATCGCGCGGACTTCAATGAGCGTGTCGAGTGCAGCCGATTGCGCTGATTGGGACTCGTCTTGCTGCGCACCGATGCCAACGCGGTCGGGCGCTTCGAGCGACTCAAAAACGACCTCTTGATCGACTCGGTAGCGAACGGGCAGGATGTCGATCGGCGCTCGCTGCTGCTGAGTCGCCACCGAACCACCCAACTCAACACGGCCACCTGAACCTGAACCCGGCGCGGTTTGGTTACCGTCGCTGACGAGCACGAGGCGAAGGCGAGTGGAGGGCGGCACCATGCTGGTCGCGGTTCGGATCGCCGCGGCGATGTTGGTTCCCTCGCGTCCGGGTGGAGTTTCGATCCGTCCCAGAGGACCGTTGGTTGGAGGTACGACGGCCATAGCCTGCCCGTCAAAGGCGACGACGCCGATCAAGTCTTCGGGTTTGGCCGAAACCCTTGCGCGTTCAAGCCAGTCGATCGCCGCGTCCATCACGCCGCGACGCGTGCCGTCTTGCCTCGTACCAAACTTGCCGAAGCGAGCGACTGAATCAGAAACATCAACGAGCATGACGACAGCCAAGCGCTCGGAAGTTCGGATCACGCTTGCGCCCGCGAGGGCCGAGGCGATGAGTGTGATGAGTGCGAGCCGCAGAAGGATGGCGGACGCGCGCCGGTAGCCGCTCATCAGCCGCATCCACAGAGCGGTATAGAGCGTGAGTGCGCCGATCACAGGGATCAGCAGCAGTGGTGCAAGGCTTTCGATGCCCAGACTGGTCATGGTGATGTTCCGCTGGGCGCTGCAACGGCATCACTGGCGGCGGGTGCGATGGCGGGTGGTGCCGAACCATCGCCCAACACGCGGCGTGGCAGTCGATCAAAGTACCGCTTCAGCACGCCGTCGTATCGGGGTGATACGGTGCGGTCTTGCACCGATCGGCGGGCGCTGGCGGCAGCCCGTTCAAGCCGGGCCTCGGGCGATGTGGCAGATGCGCTGCCCGGAATAGGCCTTCCGCCGGGGCCGAGCCACTCTGCGACGACCTGATCGCGTGGGTTCACTTCAGGTTCGGAACCGGGCTTAGGCCGCGCGTCGAGCGGCTCAGTGCGCCAGCGAGGTTCGGAGGCGTTGGTCAGCGGCTGTTGTCGGGTGCCGGAAGGCCGAGGAGGCTGCCCCATCGAGTCGTTCTCCGCTCCATTGCCCTGACCGGATTGACCGCTGGCCTGATTGGCCAGCGGCGGCGATGAGGGGGTGGCTGGGTCGGTGGGATCACTGTTCGGCTCGTCAGCGTTGCGATTGCGAGCGAGTTCTCTCGCGGCCTCTTCGAGTCGCTTACGCTGGTCGGGTGAGGCTCTGCGGAGCAGTTCTTCTGCGCGTTTGCGGAGTTGTTCAGAGGCCTGTCGATCTCTCGCCAAGCGTTCAGGCGTCTTGCTGAGCCGCTCGAGCCGCTCGGCGAGTCGATCAACAGCGTCGTCTGGAAGTTGGTCGGGAAGCCCTGCTGGAGGTTGGTCTGCGGATGGCGCGGGCGACTCGCGCGAGGATTGGTCGCTAGCGGCAGCGCGCCCATCTACAGAGGGTGAGTTCTGATCGGGCGTCGCATTGGGCGTGGGTTGACTTTGCCGTGTGGGGTTTGCCTCGGTTGGAGAAGGTGAAGACGAAGTCGGACCCGAAGACTCGGTCGGGGGCCTTGTGCTGGAAGCAGGGGTCTTTGACGGCGCACTGTCAGGCTGGGGCTGTGGCTCTGCTGAGTTTGTGGAAGAACTGGGCTGAGGCGAGGCCTGCCGGGTGCCTCCCTGCTGACCTTGCCTCTCTCCTCGTCGTTCGCCTTGTTGTTCCGGTTGCTGTTCCCCTTGCGGATTACCTTGTTGTTGCCGTTCTTGTTGCCGTTCTTGCGGTTGTTGTTCAGTTCCACCTTCGCGTTGAGATGGTTGCGATTGGGAAGAGGACGGGTTGGTTCGCGGATTTCGATCTTGATCGCTATCGGATTGATCGCCGCGCCCTTGCTCGGTGCGAGATTGCTCGCCGCGGGGGTTGTCCTTACGATCGCTTGCTTCGGGCTTGCCTTGCTCGCGGGCCGGGGTTTGGGGCTGGGCGTTCTCGCCGTTGTTGCGATTGCGCAGTCGTTCAGCGGCCTTGCGAAAGTCGTCGGCGAGGTCCTTGCGTGGATTGGGCTTGGGTTGAGAGTCTCTCGCCGTGTCCGGCGTTGTTGAGTTTGGTGCCGAGGGTTCAGGGGTGGTCGCCGGCTTGGCCGCGCTGGGCGAGCGGGATGCAGGATCGGGCGACGGCTGAGTCGAGGGCGGAGTTTGGTTTGGCTGAGCAGAAGGAGGACTCTGGCTCGCTTGAGACTCATCGCCAGATTCGGGCGAAGCAGTATCGGGTAGATCAGTCTCTGGCCGAGGCTGCGTGGCAGAATCGGCGGCAATGCCGTCTTGCGATTGGTCTTCGGCTTTGGCCTTGTTGAGTTGGTCGAGTTCCTGAGCGATCTGTTCGAGGCGAGCCGCAGTTTCGGACGAATCTTCCTTGCCGCGTGTCTGGTCATTCCGATCGATTGACCGGAGCAGTTCCGCCGCACGATCGAAGCGGCCGTCGGCCAATGCCTTTGCGAGTTGTTGCGGGGGTGTAGGCGAGATGGCCGTGCCGGGCGTGTTCGCGTCAGTGGCAGCGCTTTCATCGGCGTTCCCAGCGGCGGAACCGCCAGCAACTTCATCAACATCCGCACCGGCAGCGCCCGTGGCCAAACCGCTCGCACCCGATGCAATGGCATCTCGAGTTGACTTAAACTCTCGTGCGGACTGGCGTGTGTCAGCGTCAGCGAGGTTGGCGAGTTCGGTGAGCAAAGCGGCCGACTCGCCCGCCGCGGCGCGAGGTTCGGCTGTGCCGCTCGAGAGTTCGGCCTCGATTTCCGCCAGTCGAACGAGCGCCTCAGGCTGCACGCTTGGAAGGCTCACGTCGTCGGGAGTTCGATCACCCGAGCGGGCCGCACGGGCTGATTCGCGAGCCTGCGCGATCTGACTCGCAAGGTCGGCTTGAGCTGCTCGAACTGTGCGCTCGCGCACTCGAGCAGCGCCGACACCCGCGAGATCGAGCCCCGGCACGAATATCGCAACGGCGATCGCAACGAGCGCCAACATCGCGGGAGACTGCCACCCACGCGAATGCTCAGCACGGATGGATGTTGCACGCCGGACGGCGGCAACTGTCGGCAGCGATTGCGGCAGCGATCGAGCGGCGGCATCGAATGGGCTGCTCGACGTGGGTAGCGTGCTCAGTTCTGCGGCGACGGCGAGCCGGCCTTCAAGGGCCAACGCTCGATCGAGCCTCCATGCCGCTTCGCGCTCGCTCGGTGCGTGGCGCAGGCCTTGAACCACCGCGAACAGAGCTGAGACCGCCGCTGCGAGCGGCACAATCCACCAAAGGCCTTTCGAGCCTGCGCTCACAAGTCGTTCGGCAATGACAAGCGCGGCCGCAATGATGGCCACGGGCAGAGCGGCCCTTTGCCATGATCGAACGATCAAGGCCATCGCGAACCGCCGGCGGGCGAGTTGAACGATGCGAGACACGTGGTTCATCGAGTAAGCCGGAGGCACTTCCAATGATACGAATCGACGGGTGGTTGCGGTGCGGTCAGAATCCGGATTCGCTCGAGACCCGGAAGGGCAGTTGCTCGCCAGTCAAGCCGCTTCTGAGCCGATAAGGTGGATGCGGTATGCAGGCACACAATGAGCACATCTCGCAGGAGTTTGATGGGCCCGGGCAGACGCTCGCGCATCTGCTTCGTGGCGGGCAGTTGAGTGAGGTTCAGGCCGCCGTGGCGATCGAGGGTGTGCTGATGGGCGCCTTCGATGCGGCGCAGATCGGGGCGATGCTGTCGCTCATCAGCGCCCGTGGCGCAACCGTTGATGAACTGGTGGGCGGGGCACGGGC
>JBGSRG010000425.1:0-2168 GCA_041737685.1 Phycisphaerales bacterium
TTGTAAGCGTCCGCCGCACGCTTGATGACCTCCGCCTGTGTCGGGTACGGATGGATGACACTCGCGAGTTTGCGCAGGCCGATGCCGTGGGTGATCGCGGTGGTGAGTTCCGAAATCGTCTCGCCCGCGTGCCTGGACACGAGTGTTGCGCCGAGAATCTCGTCTGAGCCTTTGCGTAGGAGAACCTTAAGCAAGCCATCTTCGCCGTCGAGAATGGCCCGATCGACCTTGCAGAGTTCGACCGCGATGGTGTCGGTCGCGATGCCTTGCTCCTGGGCGTCCTTGTCGTACATGCCCACATGCGCCACCTCGGGATCTGTGAACGTGCACCAGGGCATGACCAGCCTGGTCGCCTTGGATCGCCCAAAGAACAGCGCGTTCTGGATGACGATCCGGGCCATCGCGTCGGCGGCGTGCGTGAACTTGTACTTGCTGCAGACATCCCCGGCGGCATAGACCCGCGGGTTGGTCGTCCGCAAGCAGTTGTCGACTTTGATGCCGGTCTTGTCCCACCCCACACCGGCCGCCTCGAGGCCCATGTTCTCTACGTTGGGCACGCGGCCTGCGCCCACGAGGATCTCGTCGACGCCCAGGTCGTATCCCTCGCCGTGAGAATCGACCGTCAGCCGCTTGCCGTCGGCACCACGAACGATCTTCAGGTTCTTGCCGCAGCACATCAGGCGCACGCCGTCGCGCAGCAGCGACTGCTTGACGATCTCGGCGGCGTCTGGATCTTCGTTGGGCATGATGCCGTGCATGGCCTCGATGAGAAAGACCTCACTCCCGAAGCGAGCAAAGGCCTGCGCGAGTTCGCAACCGATGGGACCTGCCCCGATGACTGCCAGCCTTCTGGGAAGCTCGGTCAGGCTGAAAACCGTCTCGTTGGTCAGATACCCGGCCTCCTTCAGACCCGGGATGGGCGGCGCACCGGCACGCGCGCCGGTGGCGATGCACGCGCGGGCAAACCGCAGGACCTGCCCGCCGACCTTGACAGTATCGGGCCCTGTGAACTCCGCATCGCCAATGAAGACGTCGATCCCCAGCCCGCGGAACCGTTCTGCCGAATCATGCGGCGCGATCTGAGCCCGCAGGCGTCGCATCCGTTCCATCACGCTCCCGAAGTCCACCCTTGCTCCCTCGGGCACCGATACACCGAACTCGGCGGCACGGTTCACCTCGGCCGCAGCGTGCGCCGAACGGATCAGCGCTTTGCTCGGCACACACCCGAAGTTGAGACAATCGCCTCCCAGAAGGCGGCGTTCGATCAGCGCGACCTTCGCACCCATGCCGGCCGCTCCCGCCGCAGTGACCAGGCCCGCCGTGCCGCCGCCGATGACCACCATGTTGTACCGACCCGAGGGAGTCGGGTTGGTCCACGTCGGCGGATGAAGCGCCTCCAAGAGCCGAGAGTTGTGTTCGTCAAGCGGCTGGAGGTCGCGGAGGATGTGCGGATCGACCGAATGTGAAGGAGCTGTGTGCATTTCGAGAGTGCCGTTCTGAGAGGGGCTGCGGACCGATGGGACGCGCGATGATGAATCGGCGGAGATGGGAGTCAAGGGAGTGTCTCCGCCTTACTTCTCCCCCGCCAGGTCGCCATTGGCCACGCTGTTGAGTTTCCAGCTGTAGTCGAGGAACTGCACGCGGGGGACACTGCCGGCATTGATCAGCCGCACAAGCTCGGGCGAGTACTGCGCTGCGTAGGCCACGATCGACGACGCCATCTGCGTGAAGTCGCCGCCGTACCAGTCGTAGAGCGACGTTAGCTGCAACTCTCCGCTGTCGACATTCAGACGGAACCAACGCGGGTGCAGATGGACGTACTTCGTCTGGTCCGTGAGCTGTTGCTCCAGCATCGCTCCCGAGTATGCCTCGTTCTTGAGGGGCGGGCATCCGATCGCGGCACACACAAGCGCGAAGTGGATCCGCGGCTCGGCGAACTTGGGCCGAATAAGCTCGTGCTCGATCTGGTTGAGGCTGTAGGTACCGCCAGCAATCGTCCACCGCTTTGCGTCCCAGCGCTGGTCGGAAGGGATGTCCTTGATCGAGTCGATCGGGTAATGGTCGAGGATGAGCCGGAGTGTGAACGCGTTGTAGGCGTTGATGAGGAACGCAAGACGCTCATCGCGCCCGAGCGTGTCGATGTCGGCCTTCCCGATCGCGGCGATGTA
>JBGSRG010000437.1:0-5193 GCA_041737685.1 Phycisphaerales bacterium
GCACGGTGGCGGTCGGTCCCTCGAAGGGCGCAGTGGAGAGTGCCAGCGCGGCGGACGCAGCGGTGCCCGCGAGCACGTCCGAATCGTTCTCGCCGTCGTGGCTCATCACGAAGACCTGAACCTGAACCTCGTCCATGAAGCCGTCGGGAAAGAGCGGCCGCATGGGGCGGTCGATCATCCGCATGGTCAGGATTTCCTTCTCGCTTGGCGGTCCTTCGCGCTTGCGGAAGCCGCCTGGGAACTTGCCCGCGGCGGCGGTCTTCTCGCGATAGTCGATGGTGAGGGGGAAGAAGTCGATGCCGTCGCGAGGTGCGTCCCGAACCGCCGCGGCGAGCACGGTGGTTCCGCCGTAGTGCAGGATGACGGCCGCGTCGGCGAGTTTGGCGACTTTGCCGGTTTCCATCGTCAGGGTTCGCCCGGCGATTTCCTTCTGAATCTTCACGTATGCCATGTGTCCGCCTTTGACGCCGAGAATGGCGTCGAAAATGGCCTCTGGTCCGCACCGTCTCCGATCGTCGGATGACTCACGACGGGAGTTCGGCGAGCGGGCCTTGGGGCCGTGGTGATGTGCGGGCCGTGCGACTCTCGCCACATCAAGAGGCAGAAGGCGACGGGCAGTCGAAGTGGCCCAAATGGCTGGCCAGACTGCCGTTCGCCCACTGCCACCCGAGCACGTGGAGCGCCGCTTCCCGCGGGGGGTTGCGTGCCTCTTGCTCGACCGGCCACCGACACCCGTTGTGACGATGGAACGAACGAGAGAGGTCCAAAATCAAACAGGCCCGCGCGTCGTCAGACGAGCGGGCCTTGGGGGGTCGTTACTTGCGGAGGCCGAGTCGCCCGATGAGCGCCGTGTAGCGCTCGGGCTCGGTTCGTGCCAGGTATCGAAGGAGGCGGTTTCGGCGAGCGACCATAAGCACAAGCCCGCGGCGGCTGTGATTGTCCTTCTTGTGTGTTCGAAGGTGGTCGTTGAGTTCGGTGATGCGGCTGGTCAGAACGGCGATCTGCACGTCGGCCGAACCGGTGTCCTGCGCGTTGATCTGGTTCGTGCTGACGGCCTTGGAACGCTGTTCTGCGGTGATCGACATGAATCTACTCGGGGTGCCAGGGGACTTTGGGGAAGAGTCAGGATCGGCAGCAAGGTTAGACTCGCGCGGGCCGCGAATCAAAGAGTGCGGCTGTTGTGGCGGGATCGTTGGGGCTGACTCGCGGCGCGCGGGAGAGGTGCTGCGAGAGGCGGTTGGGGGGACGGGTGGGGGTCGAGCGGAGGTTGCAAGCGGCTTTCGAGTGATCCGGATCGAGAGGGCGTAGTTTGTTTGGATAATGATAGGAAGGTCGGTGCATTGGCCGCGATGTCAGTGGCCTGTGGGCGGTGACCTGTGACACGGAACTATTGTTTGGACATGCCACCCACCGCCGCCGCTCATGACGCCGCTGCCGCTGCTCGAACGAATCACGCCGGGCTATGGCTCTCGAAGCGTGTGAGTGATCTGAAGCCTTCGGCGACGGTGGCCGTGACCAACCGTGCCAAGGAGTTGATCCGACAGGGCGTGGATGTGCTGTCGTTCGCGGCGGGCGAGCCGGACTTTGACACGCCTGAGCCGATCAAGCGGTCAGCGATCGACGCGCTGCTGGCGGGGCAGACCAAGTACATGCCCACCATGGGCGACGCGGAGACGCGCAAGGTCATTGCGCAGAAGGCGACGCGCGAGAATGGCCTGCCGAACGTCACCGCCGAGCATGTGGGCATTTCATCCGGCGGCAAGCACGCTCTCTACACGATCTGCCAGTGCCTGCTGGACTTCCCGGCGAAAGGTGAGCCTTCGCAAGAGGTCGTGCTGCCGGTGCCGGCGTGGGTGAGTTATGCACCGCTGGCCGAACTTGCCGGCGGCAAGATCGTTGAGGTGCCGACTTCAACGCAGAGCGACTTCAAGGCGAGTGCCGAGCAGATTCGTGCTGCGATCACGCCGCGATCGAGGCTGTTGATCCTGAACTCGCCGAGCAATCCCTGTGGAACGATGTATAGCGAGCGGGAACTGCGCGACATTGGGCGCGTGGTGGCCGAAGCCGCGTCGAGCGTGGCGCCCGGGCTGGTGGTGCTCTCTGACGAGATTTACGAGAAGATCACGTATGGCGGCGTGGCGCACTTTTCGATCGGCTCGATCCCGGAGATCGCTGAGCGTGTGATCACGCTCAACGGCTTGTCAAAGGCGTATGCGATGACGGGCTGGCGTGTGGGATACACGACGACAAGCGGCGAGTGGGGTCTGAAGTTCATGAAGTCGATGGCGACGCTGCAGGGGCAGATGACGACGAACATCACGTCGTTTGTTTATCCGGCCATTCGCACCGCGCTGACCGAGTGTGGTGGGGATGCTCAGCGGATGTGCGACGCGTTTGGGCGGCGTGCGGGCCTGATTCACGGGCGTGTTTCTGCCATTGCGGGTCTGAGTTGTCCGAGGCCGACGGGTGCGTTTTACGTCTTCCCCGATGTCTCAGCGCACTTTGGCAAGCGGTCTGGCGGGGGCAACGCGATCAACTCGGCGCTGGAGTTCTGTGAGGCGTTGCTCGCTGAGAATCTGGTTGCGGCGGTGCCGGGGGAAGATTTCGGCGGCTGCGGATCGAAGCACGTGCGGTTTAGTTTTGCGTGTTCTGAGGATCAGATTTCGCGTGGGATGGACCGGCTGGGCGAGTTTGTTGCGGGCTTGAAGTGAGCGTCTGCTGACGGCGCGAGTGCTGATGGTGCCGTGCTTGGCTTGCGTGGCTCGATGGGTTCGTTCTTGCTAGGGCGCTGGGGCCAGTGGGTGTGCGGGCACGGGTGGGGGGGTTGGTCCAGCCCGTGCCGGTTCTGACTCGCGAAGGAGTGTTATGTCGGGGAGTGGTGCCAAGCCATGCTGGGCGCGCACACGGTTCTGCGCGGCAAGGACCAGAGGCCATCGATCAATGGGGAAGGTGTGTGTAGCGATTCGGCCTGAATCGGCGATGCCGACGATGACCGCTCCGGCGAGTTCGGGGTCGATCAGTCGGTCCGGGTTCGGGCAGAAGACAACGACCCAGACGCCTTGGGGAACGGGCTTGGACTTGGGCGCAACAGATATCGGCGGATAGGTGAAGACAAAGTCGCCGATGCGGAAGGCGATGAGTTCAGATTGATCGAGGGTGGGGTTCTGAATCGAAGACGGGTTTGCGGGCGAGGGCGATGCTGCGGGGGCGTTTGTGTTGTCCGTTGCAAGCCCGATTGGCGCGCCGTTGGCATCAGCGGGATTGATGACAAACGTGCCGGGCGCGAACAGTTTGGCGGGGTGCAGCGGCTGAGCACCGTCACCCTCCGCCGCGGGATTGTCCGCATTGGAGAGTCGCATTGTGTCGAGCGAGTTCACGATGAACGCCGTGCGCTCGCGAGCGATCATCATCTGATTGCTGTTTGCGGTTTGCGCGGGCGCGACGAACGTGGCTCGGTAGGCTTCGAGCATCGGCAGCCCGATGGTGAAGGTGGCGACGACCAGCGTGACCAGCGTGATCGGTGCGAGCACGCTGGCCGCCGCCCGAAGGCCGCTGACGCGATGAGCGGTCTGGAGCATCATGCCCGCGATCACGAGCAGGCTGATGAAAAAGATGGGCCAGCCGAGGAACGGAACAATCAGCGCCAGCGCTGGCACGGACGCGTAGGCAAAGACCGAGAGCGTTCGCCCAGCTGCGGCGAAGTGCGAGCGGCGGAGTTCGCGCCGGATGGGCAAGGAGCCTGTGACGAGCAGAACAATGTGAGCAGCGACAGCGACGAGCACCGCGGCCGTGAGCATGGGCAGCAAAGAGGCGAGTGTTGGGGAGAGCACTCGCTTGAGCAGGACATGAAACTGCAGCGAACGAGCCGATATCAACGAGACGGGAATCGTGAAGATCGCAAAGACGAGCGCCGAGAGCGCGAAGACGGCCATCCACGTCCACATCGCAAAGTTGGCTGCGCGGCGTGCTGAGCCGGAGTCTTGCCAGAGCGCACGGCCCAGTTTGCCCGGCGAGTTCAGGGCCATGCGTGCGGTGCGATACCACCGCCCGAACGGACCCATGCCGAGCAGTTGGCCCCTTTCCCACGGGTTCGACTGCGGCGTGGTCATCGCCTCGGCCACGCCCGCGGCGGGCACGAGGATCATCTGGTCCATGGCAAGTTCGTGGCCGCACTTGAGGCAGTGGAATGCGGTCGGTTCAAGGTGGCCTTGGCGCGAGGTGCCGGCATAGCCCTGTGCGCAGTGTGGGCACTTGAACGCGACGCTGCCGCGGGTGAAGGCGAATTCGGATGGTCGGTAGGCCAGCCCGCACTCTGGACAGGCTCGGCCTGGCAGGTTCCAGAGCGAATAGTTGCAGGCTTTACAGTTCACCCGGCGCGTCTCCCGCGTCGGCGTTTGCGCCCGCGTTCGCGCCCGCACTCGTGTGGACGAGTGCCAAGGGAATCGGCGACTGGTGTGAGACGAGCGGCGCAGGCTGGGTGTGCGTGCCCACCGATGGCGGAGCGTCGGTGCCGTCGTCGGACTCGACCAGTTCGATAGTGATGCGGTCGGCATCGTCCGACGACTCTTGGCGAATGGCGACACGTCGTTGCTTGATGAGTTCGAGCATGGCCAAGAAGAGCCCGATGGCGTCGGAGCGAGTTCGACCGCGGAAGATCTCGGCGAAGCGAAGCCTCGGATGGTGCGGCGGGTGGGAAGGAGTCGCAGAGGAGTCAGCGTCCGCGACATCCGCGACATCTGCGACATGCACGCTGCCCGCCCGATCTGTCTCGTTCGCGGGCGGATCGATGAGCCGACGAAGCCGGTCGAGGATGTCCTCAGCGTGAACTTCAACGGGCGTGTCGTCGAAGATCACGTGATGCTCGCCGAGCCGACTGAAGTCGACGGTTTGCATGATGCGCGCGAAGGCTTCGACCAGGTCGATCAGGTGAAGGTCTTCAACTTCGACGAGGGCTTCCTCGACGGCGGGCATTTCCGAATCGGGCTGCTGCATCGCCGGTGCGCGAGCGGCCTCGTAGCGGTGGGTGTGTTCGGTGCGCCACAGTTCGAGTTGCTCGGCTGCGTCTCGGAAGCGCTTGTACTCGAGCAGTTGGCGAACCAGCGAGGTGCGCGGATCGGCATCGTCGCCGCGCTTTGTGCTGATCGAAGCTGGATCGCCGGCGCCTTCGGTGCCGTCTGCACCGAGCAGGCCCCG
>JBGSRG010000555.1:0-3119 GCA_041737685.1 Phycisphaerales bacterium
CCGCGGTCCAGGCTGCCGGGCTCGTCGCGGCTCTGCAGGCTCCCGACGCGAACCTGACCGTCTTCGCCCCCACCGACGCCGCGTTCATCACAACTGCTCGCGACCTTGGCTTCGCCGGAAACGACGAGAACGGTGCGTGGCTGTTCCTCGTGAACACGTTCACAACGCTCGGCGGCGGCGATCCAACCGTGCCTCTCACCAACGTGCTGCTCTATCACATCCTCCCCTACCAGACGGACGCTCCCTTCCTCGACTTCCTGGCTCAGAGCAATGTCCGTTCGCCGACCCTTCTTCCTCGTAACTTCCTGGCGTTCCTTGGCACTGAGGTTGTCGACTTCGGACCGCTCGGGTTTCCAAACAGCATTACCAATCCGCGCAGGCTCACCACGGATCCCGTGAATGCGAGCAACGGCAACATCTTCCCCATCGACCGCGTCCTGCTCCCGCTCGCACTCTGATTCGCGACACACACTCGTCGACTGAGTACAACACCGCAGAAACTCTTCAATTCGGTCGCGTGAATCGCGGGGTCAAGCATTCTTGACCCCGCGTTTGTTCTTGCGTGTGCCTGTCTGCTTTGCATGCCCACGCCCCTGACAGGGCGCAACATGTTTCCACAGGAGATCTGAAAGATGTGGCGATTCATCCTTCTCTTGATCGTGTTCGGATTCCACGCGGGTTGCAATGAAAGCGAGATCCTGCCCGAGACGGTCATCGTCAACTCGACGGTCAATGAGATGCCGGACCGTACGATTGCCAAGGATTTCAGCATCGAACTCGAGTTCCACCTCGTCATGAGCGACGGTGAGACTCTCCAGGTGATTCACTAGACCGACCGGGTCATCGAGCCCGAGGCATCACGGCAGGAGCGTTGGGAGATCTTCGTCACCCGGGTCAACGCTGAGATGGGCACGCGCTTCAGCGTGTCAATCCCCGCCGAGACAGCCCCGGTTCAGTTCCTCGGGACAATCAAGAAAGCGCTGGAAGCGGCTGGCTTCACGTTCTCAATGGAGAGGAATGGAACGACGATCGGACGCTTACAGTCGCGGTCGCCGCGCCAGTTCTGGGTTTATGAGTCCGCGCTGTACACCCGATGAGCTGACTGGCCGGAGCGGCATTCGAACTCCGACCAGTCAACGAGGCATCAACCGCTGGATAGGAACACGTGCTTCGAGCCGCGTCTCGCAGACCTCTCGGTCTGGCATGTGGTCCCGCAGCCAGCCTGCGCTCTGCCCAGTCCGGCACTGGCGAGGCAATCACGCTGCCGTCCAATTTGGGCAAGGTCATACGTAGATCGCGAATTGCGCACAGGAGACTGCATGAAGAAGACGATAATCACCAGAACGATCCTCGCCCTCACCCTGATCGGCGGGTGCGCTGGCTGCACCCGGACCCAGGGCTTCCAAGTTGACGCCACCCGGAGCGGGGCCCGGGCCGAGGTGTCGTCGTGGCAGAATGATGTAGCCGCCTTTGACAAGAAACTCTCCGCAATCTCCGCCGACGCGCGCGTACCTACCAAAGAGGAACTTGTCGGTGACGGGCGGAGTGGCTTCGGCGACGACTGGACAGTTATCACCGATGGAGCAGGCGGGGTAGTGGACCTCAAGCCGGAACCAGGGACCGTCCAGCACGCCGCCAACGAGGCTCTCAAGGCTCAGGCCGTCCGCTGGGCTTTTGTGCTCGCTCAAGACGAGGTGAACCTGGGCGGGACGACAGCGTTGATGCCCGACCTTGGCTTCGATGCCTCAAAGTCTCTCGCCGAGTTGAGTCCAGATAAGATTCCACACCTAGGAATGATTCTGGTGCGCGCAAGCTCGTCGCGCAGTGCGACGATGGGCGCACTTAAGGCTGGCGACCGCGTTGTCGTTGAAGGCAAGATCGGCGATGCATCAAAGAATCGAGGATTCATAGTGACCAGCTTTGAAGGCCCCGTTGTGCTCTACCACCTGAGCAACGCTGGGCATCCGGCATTCTGGGTGGGCCTGACCGAAGCGAACATAAAGCGGGATAAGGCACGCGCGGCTGAGTGATAGAGAGGACGGGCACCATCGAACCGGGCAGTATCGAGTGAGAGATGCTCCAAATCCACCGACAGGTCCCGGAGTCCGGGTGCTGTGTCTCGCATCGTTCGCAGTCATGCTGCCGTGGCCGCTCCTGGCAATCCTCGCCACGCACTCGTACTTTGACAACCGGAACGAAGCCATCTTGCTTTTCGGCGGCATCACTGGGATCCCATTAGCGATCCTCTCGCTTGTTGGTCTTTCTGAAACGGCGATGTTGTCGCTGATCGTCCTCGCGTGGATCGCCGCCGCGATCGTGCCCGATATCTGGCTCGCACGTCGGCTGTTGTCGCGGCGAGCGATCTTTACGCTGTTGGGAGTTCAGGCGGCGTTCTCGCTCGCGCAGGCGGCGATGGGCGCGATGATGATCTTTGGGAAGGCCGTTTGACCGCGCGGAGGTGCCCGGTCCCAAGAACGACAACCCACGGGATCTGCGACCCGGGGTTGTGCGAACAGAGGGCGTGGGGCGGCGTGACAAGCCATTTCCCAGAGCCTCGGCGACACGGTACGAGTGCGCGAATGCCGGGCGCTTGAACCGGTACACTCGACTCAGCCCGCGATCGGGTATCTGGTACAAACTTGTGCGCGACCATGGATCCGGAAGAAGCCACCATCTTGATGAACGCGGCGGCTGGCGGGGACCAGGCCGCGGCCGACCGCCTATTGCCATTGGTCTATGACCAGCTTCGTCGTGCGGCGGAACTCCGGTTGGCCCAGGAACGACCCGACCACACGCTCTCGGCCACCGCCATGGTCCACGAGGCGTACCTCCGGCTGGTGGGAACTCGACGGGTGGCGTGGGCCGGGCGCGGCCATTTCTACTCGGCCGCGGCCGAGGCCATGCGCCGGATCCTCATCGATCACGCTCGCGCCCGACGAGCGCGTGGTGGGGGTCCCATCCGGTTGGAGGAGATTTCTGACGTCGGCTCCCTGGCCGCGTCGGATTCCGACCAAATCGTGGCAGTCGATGCCGCCTTCGCACGCTTGGAGACCGAGGACCCCGAAGCCGCGGCCGTCGTACGGCTGCGGTTCTACGCGGGGTTGAGCGTGGAGCAGGCC
>JBGSRG010000476.1:0-4184 GCA_041737685.1 Phycisphaerales bacterium
CCGAGCGCGTCGGCGAGCGGGCCGGAGAGTTCGGCGATTTGGGCGAGCGCGAGGGGCTGCGCTGTCTGGCTTTCGACGGCGCGATCGGGGATCACGGCGAAGGGTTTGAGGCGGATGTGCGTGGTCTGGGCGGGTTCGAGGGTGAGCGCGAACGCGGGGGCGGGCGCGTGAGCGATGACACCGAAGAGCGAGAACACTACGAACATTGCCAACCTGCCGATCATCCAAGTGCTCCGCTTGTGTTTGCTTGCCCGTTGCTCTGCGCGCACGTCTGTCTGTGGAGCGAGCTAGCCCGCCCCTACGTGAGGCGCATTACCGCCTCAACTGGCCGATGACGCGCAGGTTCTCGTCGGCCGCGCGGATCGTGCTGGAGTTCATCTCAAAGGCCCGCTGGATTCTGATCAGGTCGATCAACTCCTTGGTCGGGTCTACGTTCGAGCCTTCGTAGTAGCCTTGGAGAATCTCGCCGAAGGCGTCGAGGCCCGGCTCGCCGTCGATCGGTGGTCCGCTTGCGCCCGTTTCGACGTAGAGGTTCTCGCCGATGGATTTGAGGCCCACGGGATTGACGAAGTTTGTCAACTGAATCTGGCCGACCTCTTCGGCCTCGGCCTCTCCCGGGCGCTGCACGAGCACGCGGCCGTTGGCATCGACCTGTACGTCGAGAACGTCGCCGGTGATGGTGATGGGTGGGTCGAGCCTGCGGCCCTGGTCGCTGGCCAGCACCATCTCGCCGTCGGAGTTGAGGACGAACTGACCGCTGCGCGTGTAGCCAACGCCGCCCGGCCCGAGACTGTCGGGCAGGCCGACTCGAAAGAAGCCGTTGCCCTGGACGAACAGGTCGAGTTTGTTGCCCTGGATGGGCGAGCCGGGCGAGAAGTTGAGTTGCGTGCCGCTGACTTTGGTGCCAAGCCCGACGTAGAGGCCCGTCGGTCGCTCGTCGTCGTTGGCGTTGCGGACGCCGGGCTGGGCCTTTTGCAGGTAGAGCAGGTCTTGGAAGTTGGCACGGCTTGACTTGAAGCCCGCGGTGTTCACGTTGGCGAGGTTGTTCGCGGTGACGTCCATCGCGGTGTTGAGCGCGGTGAGCGCGCTGGAAGCGGATTGAAGTGCAACGATCGCCATGAGAGGAGTCCTGTAGGTTCGGGCGGATGGGTTCGGAGTGAGCGGTGTTGGGTTTCGCCGGTGTGTCGAGATTGGTCAGAATCAGTTCAAGCCCGGCTCAATCAGCCCACCACGCGGCCGAGCGAGTTGATCGCTCGGTTCATCAGTTCGTCGTGGATCCCGGCCATACGACCGGCGGCCGCGGTGGCTCCGGAGGCGTTGGTCACTTGCATCATCATGCGGATCGGGTCGCTGGAACTTCCCTCGATGGCCGACTGCACGATCTCGCCTTGCGCGTCGTCGAGAGACGACTCTTGGCCGGGCCGCTTGAAAGCAAAAAGTCCCTCGCCCTCTTTCTGCAGCACTGTTCGGTCGGGCAGATCCACGAGTGCGATTCTGGCGACTTTGCTGCCACCTTGGAGGATGGTGCCGTCGCTCTGCACGATGATGCGCTGGCGTGGGTCGAGTTGGATGGTGCTTCCGCCCGAGTCGAGCACGGCGTTGCCTTCGCCTGAGAGAACGAGTCGGCCCGATCGGTCGAGCGTCATCCGACCATCGCGTGTGAGTCGGACGCCGCCTTCGGAACCGCTTGGACCATCGCCCTTGCGGGCTTGGACCATGAAGAAGCCGTCGCCCTGGACCGCCAGATCGAGCGGGTTGGTCGTGATCTCGAGTGGACCTTGATCGAACGACGTGAACGTCGGGGCCATGAGCACGCCAGCGCCGAGACGTTCGAGCAGTCGATTGCCGGGTAGGTCGTAGAGGCCATCCTCGTCCCTGGCCGCCGAGCGCGGCAGAGTCGAGGTGAGATCAACCTTGAAGCCCGGCGTCTCGACGTTGGCGAGGTTGTTGGACGCGACGTCTTGGCGGTGCATGGAGGTGAGGATGCCGGTCGCGGCGAGGGTGTAGCCGTAGTTCATGCGTTTGCCCCTTGCGCGGACAAGGCAGTGAGTGGCTCGTTGAGATGGACCGAGACCAAGTCGGGAGTGCGGCCCGACGCGCAACTTTCGCCTGAGGGGGCGCACGCTTGGCCCATGTGGATCGAAGTTGCTGCGCGTGCCAGGCAGAGCAGGCGAAGTCCCAGGGCCTGGTCACGTGGCAATTGAGCGACCAAAGCCGCCGCGGCATCGCTTGCGTGTGTGGATTTGGGGGTTGGGTTGAACGTTGCACGCATGAAGGCACCCTCCGGTTCGAGAGTGTGCTACTCAATCGGTGTGCCAAACTCGGATGGGTGTGGTGAGTCGGCGGCGGTGATCGCAAGGCCTGCCGGTGAGCGTGTGGCACGTGCGGGTTTCCCTATCCAGAGGCGAATGACGCGCAACCCCCTTGGGGACAAGGATTTGATCAGTTTGAGGGGCATGAGGACCTCTCGGTAGCAAACCTGCTTGGAAGGGCGCGCGACATCTCGGCGTGGAAGAACAGACAGCGTGCTCGACATTTGTTTGCAACTGCGGGATTGCCCTTGCGATGGTGTTGGGAGTGCGGTAGGCTGCGCAACGACCAGTTTCGCGGCTCGAGCAAGGCCTGGAAGGGCTGGTTTCGGTCGTCGAAGCCGGATCAGTTAGCGCGGGTAAGGGGATGAGTCGAACTGCAGAGGAGGCACGATCATGGGCGTTCATTCACGGTTCAAGGCGATGGTGTACGCGGCGGGCCCGTGTATGGCTGCCGCGGCGATGGTGGGCGCGGGCGCGACCGGCGCGAACGCTCAGAACTTCCTGAACATTCAGTCGGACATTCTGCAGTCCATCGGGGGCGGTGGCGGCGGCGCTTCCTACGTCGGTCCGCACTCGGGCCTCGGAGATGTGCTGCTCGTTGGTGGCATTCCGGTCACGGCCAACAACGACTTTCGGGGCGTATCGCTCGACGGTGGAAGCGATGCCTTTGACAACTTTGGCTTCCTGAACGTTACTGGCACGGCCGCTGATCGGAGCATTCAGCGCCGTGTTGAGCGGATTTTCACGGGTCCGGGGGGCGACTCGGCCTTTCGCTGGGCGGACACGATCACCAACACCTCGGTCAACTTTCTGCCCTTCTCGGTCACCTTTGGTGGTGACCTTGGCTCGGACAGCGGCACCACGGTGGTCTCATCAGCGCCGGGCCATCGCGTCTCGACCGATGGTGGTCCCTTCGATCCGCCTGTGGCTCTGGTCATTGGGGGCAGCGGCATCAACGTCGGCCTGATCAGTCCGTACGCTGGCGTTCATTCGGCCAACGACGGCTTGCGCGTGACCTATGCCATCCCGACGTTGGCCCCGGGTCAGAGCGTGACACTGATCCATGTCGTGATTCTGGGCGCGCAGAACGCGGCGGGTCAGACGTACGCGATCAATCGGGCGGTCGGCCTGATCAACACGGGCATGATCGGCGACGTGACGGGCGAGAGCGCAACGTTTGGTGATCCCCTTTTGGACTACGGGTGCGAACTTCCCGGCCCGGTCGTGAACTGGTTTACGCCGCACAGCCCCTCCATTACTCAGGCCGACGTCCTCACCAGTGCCGATTTTTCCACGCAAGGGACAAACTACACCGGGCCGCACACGGGGACCTCGGCCTTCTTGCTGGGGGTAGGCGGAACAAATGATGGAAGGGGTGCGGTCGGCGACGGCGGCTTCGACGTCTTTGATGGATTCGGGTACCTGTCCGTGTCGGGCTTGCCCGCCGATCGCAGCATCGTGCGAGACGCACGGCCGATCACGACGCAGTGCGACAGCGCGTGGCGCTGGGTTGACACGATCACCAACATCAGCGGCGCACTCCAGACCTTTGATGTCCGCTTTGGCGGCAATCTCGGCTCGGACTCCACTACCTTCCAGCAGTTTGCGGGTGAGATGTTCCGCCTGAGTACGGAAGGCACCCTTGCGCCCTTCCCGGACCCTCCGTTTGCGGTGGTGTGGGGCAACAACGCAGAGGCCTTGAAGGCTTCTTACTATCAGCCCGGAGCCGGTAACGACAACGTTGGTGTGCAGCGCATGATTTCGCTGATGCCGGGTGAATCGGCGACGTTCGTTCACTTCGGGCTTGCGGGCGGTCGTTCAGCAACAGGACTGACAGCAACGCGGACTCGGGCACTGAACCTGATCGGCCAG
>JBGSRG010000484.1:0-19383 GCA_041737685.1 Phycisphaerales bacterium
CGCGGTCCGCACTATCGCGGCGGTGCCACTTCGACTCTCGGCGCGTGCCGACAGCAAGGACGGCGACCCATCGGGCACGCCCGCGGCTCCTCACACTCCCGACGTGCTGGAGATCCGTGGCGAAGTCTTCATGCCCTTCAGTGAGTTTGAGCGCATCAACGCCGAGCGAGAACGCGACGACCTTGAACTCCTGCGAAACCCACGCAACGCGACGGCCGGCACGCTCAAGAACCTTGACCCAGCCGTGGCCGCTTCTCGGAAACTGGGCTTTCTCGCGCACGGTCGCGGCGAGATCAGCGACGATGCCTTTGCGACTTCACACACAGGCTTTCTCGCTCGCCTTCGTGGCCTCGGCGTTCCGACGAACGCTTCGAGTATCGCCGACACCCTCGAAGCCACGCTCACGATCATTCACGCCTTTGCCAGCCGCCGGCACAGCCTGCCCTACCCAACCGACGGCATGGTCGTCAGACTCGACAACTGGCGGCAACAAGACGAACTCGGCGTAACGTCCAAAAGCCCACGCTGGATCCTCGCGTACAAGTATCCCGCCGAACGAAAGATCACCCGGCTCATCAAAGTCGAGCATCAGGTGGGCAAGACCGGCAAGATCACGCCCCGCGCCACGATGGAACCGCTGCTCCTGGGCGGCAGCACCGTGCAGCACGCAACACTGCACAACTACGGACTCGTCCGCAAGAAGGACATCCGCATCGGCGACTTCATAGAAGTCGAGAAGGCCGGAGAGGTGATCCCCTACGTCGAAGGCGTTGTTCTCGAAAGGCGCGAAGCAAAGTCCGTCGTTCCCATTCAACCCCCCAAGGCCTGCCCAGTCTGCAACGGCCCGGTCGAGATCGAACCGCCCGAGGCTCAAGCCGATCCAGACCTTGAGACCGCCCGGCGCTGTGTGAACCCCGAGTGTCCAGCGCAACTGCGCGAGCGCCTCATCTGGTTCGCAGGACGCAAGCAGATGGACATCGAGGGGCTGGGCGAGAAGACGGTCGATCAGATTCTGGCCACAGCGCTCGACGCAGCCGACCCGGCCCGCGAAGCCTGCGGCGTGCCGGACGATCTGCCCACCATCCCGCTCCGGGGCTTCGCCGACGTCTTCCGACTTCATCTCCACGCCGATGCGCTGGTCCGCATCGACCGCATGGGCGAGAAGAAGGTGCAGAACCTCATCGACGGGATCGAGTCGGCCAAGTCTCGCGGGCTGGCCAAGGTGCTGGCAGGGCTGGGCATCCGGCACGTGGGTGACTCCACCGCCAAAGCCCTCTCGCGACTCTTCCCGAATCTCGACGCGTTGCTCGAAGCGCCGGAGTGGCAACTGCGCCCGAAGAACGCCGCGAGCACCAAGGCCGAGCGCATCCGCCTCGGCATCATGCAAGAACCGAGGGACCTTCCCGAAACGGGGCTGGGCGAACTCACCGCACCGATCGTCCACGCCTACCTGCACTCGCCGCAGGCCAAGGCCACTTTCACCGAACTTCAAGACGCGGGTGTTGACTTCAACAGTCGCGAGTATCGCCCGCCGCGCGATCGATCCGGCCCATCGAGTACAAGACAGAGCGACTCGCCCGCTTCCGATAGCCCCTTCGCAGGCAAGACGGTGGTGCTGACCGGAACGCTCGAAACCTACGAGCGTGAAGCGCTAAAGGAGATTCTGGAGCGTCTGGACGCACGGGTTTCGGGCAGCGTGAGCGCCAAGACGCACCTTGTGATCGCCGGCGACAGCGCAGGATCGAAACTCGCCAAGGCCCGAGAACTCGGCGTTGAGGTGTGGGATGAGGCTCGCCTGCTGGCAGAGCTGCGCGATTCGGGCATTGCGCCTCCGGGTTAGCCGATCCTTCGCACTTACCCCGCCGATAGCACCATTCCGAGATTCTCCGACCTCCCGACGCGCACAGGCAACCACGCTCTCGCTGATCCGCTCGCTCAACCTCACGCTCATCATCCGCTCATGCAGAACATCGAGTACAAGGCCGAACTCCGCGACACCGATCTGGCCCGCGCCATCTGCGCGTCCGTTGGCGCCCGCGCCGTCTCTGTGCTCGAACAGGTTGACACCTACTTCCGAATCCCCGACGCCAAGCTCAAGCGCCGCGAATGCGTTGGCTATGAACCGGAGTGGATTTTCTACAGCCGTGCCAATCGCTCCCAGCCAAAGCTCAGCAACTTCACCATCTATTCTGATGCGCAAGCGCAGGCCCGCTTCGGCACGCTGCCGCTGCCAGTGGCGAAAGTCATCCGCAAGCGCCGCGAACTTCTCATGACCGGTTCGGGCGTGCGGATTCACCTTGACGAGGTTGAAGGACTGGGCGCTTTCATCGAGTTCGAGGCCCTCGTCTGTCCGGAGCGCAATCTCGCCGCTTGCCATTACGAAGTCGAACTGCTCAAAAAGGCCCTCGGTCCCGCCCTGGGCGAGCCGATCTCTTGCGGATACGCCGACCTCTGCGGCGATCTGAGCGACGACTTCAGCGAGATCGATCAACAGGGCTTCTAAACCGCCTCAAGCCTGAATGTCCCTCAGTCGCTCGGCTCAGCCAGCCGCGCCGCACCGCGTGCGGCGTGAAACTCATCGTCACCAACTTCGAGCGTCCAATCCGCCCTGGCCAGCGACGTCAGGTCGTCGCGGATCATCGCGTCGAGCACGCCTCGGACTGGCCCCAGCGCTAAGCCAACCCCACCGAGCAGCGCACCGCACTGCGGCCGATAGATCGCATGAGCAATGCGAATCGCCCTGCCCAGCGCCAAGAGCGGAACCGGATCATCGCCAAGCCGTCGCTCCCAGGTTGAAGGATCTTCGCCCAACCGCAACAGCATCGCCCGCGCGCCCACATACGCCTCAAGCCCGCCCCGCCCACCGTCGGTGCCCAACGGCGCATCGCCCGGCTCGCCGATCGAAACATCGATTTGGCCAAAGTGCCCCGGAGTCGTCCCGCTCACATGCAGCGGCGAACCATCATCCAGCACGCACGCACCCACACCCGTCCCCATCGATATGGCCAGCAGGCGGCCCGCGGTCGGATGGGTCGTCACCCAGTCAAACGCCGCGGCGTGAGCATCGGAGCAAACACGAACAGCACCGGCCTCGATCGACTCCCGAATCGCAGGCAAGCCGTCGCTAATCGCATCAAGCACAAAGCCCGCCAGAGGCAGACCTTCCAAAGCGGGAATGTTGAGCGAGCGAACCACGCAACCGCGTTCAGGATCAAACACGCCCGGCACACACAGCCCGATCCGCACTCCGCTCGCTGCGGACAGGTCCACTTCTGTGCAAGCAGCACCGATGGCCGCCCGAAGAGCAGCCGTATCCGGCCGCTGATAACGCGTCGAGTTTGCCACGCTCCACGACCGTCCGTCCACCGTCGCCGCGGCCTTCACGCTCGAACCGCCAATATCGATCCCCATTCGCATCACAACGCGAGGGTAGTGTGCTCAAACGGGCAAGCAACGGGGTCAGCATCCACCAGGCCGAACTCGCAGTTGACAGCGAACGTAACAGCGCCACAACTCAACCACACTGCCTAGATCATCCACCGCCCCGCTCCGCACATCTTGTGCCTCAGCCCCTCCCAAACTTGCCGCAAAGCGTGTCACGCACCACGTCCGCACGGCATCCAACGCTGGGGCGGCAATCGTTCTGTCCGTTCACAGCCTCCTCCACAAGGATCAGCACATCATGATGCCACTTCTGTCCAAGCACACATCTCGCCCGCGTAACCGCCGCACGGCCGCGGCCGCTGGCCTTCTTGCACTCGCGTGCGGAACCGGCTTTGGCGCTTTCGCCGTTGCGCCCGCAGCCGCCGCAACACTCGCAACAAACTCCACAATGTCCTCAATGGCACCCGACGACCGCAACCCCGGCGCCCACAACGTGCCGAAGAAGGGAATGCTCGCCATTGAAGGCTACGACCCCGTTGCCTATTTCCCCGAAGGTGGCGGCAAGCCAACCAAAGGCAACGAGAAGTTCTCGCTCGACCACGACGGGATCACCTATCGCTTCGCCTCCCAGGCGAATCTCGACCGCTTTAGGGCCGATCCGGCAAAGTACGAACCAGCCCACGGCGGCTGGTGCTCCTACGCGATGGGAGCAAAGGGCGAGAAAGTCGAAGTCGATCCAAAGTCGTACGTCGTCTCCGACGGTCGCCTCTTCCTGTTCTACAAGTCCATTTTCGCCGACACGCGAAGTGATTGGCTCAAGGACAAAGCCCTCGAGCAGAAGGCCGACACCAACTGGAAGAAAGTCAGCGGCGAATCCCCTCACATGGGAGGCAGGATGAAGGAAGCACCAACGACCACGAAGCTGCAAGACCAGCTCGACCAAAGGCGCATGCAGTTCGAGAAAAGCGCGCCCGCCGCGACCAAGACGGCCTACGAGCAAGGCATCCGCGAGGTTGATGCTCTCAAACTCGCCGAGTCAAGCGTCAAAGTTGGCCAGGCCGCGCCTGACTTCTCTCTGCCCAACGCCGACGGCAAGACCGTCAAACTCTCAGACCTGCTCAAAGATGGACCGGTCGTGCTGACGTGGTATCGCGGCGGCTGGTGCCCCTACTGCAACATGCAGTTGCACGCTTATCAAGAAATCCTGCCAGATCTGAAGGCGGCCAAGGCCTCGCTTGTCGCTATCAGCCCCGAGACCCCCGACAACTCGCTCTCAACCAAAGAGAAGAACGCTCTTGAGTTCTTCGTACTCAGCGACTCGGGCAACGCCGTCGCCAAGCGCTACGGCATCGCCTACAAACTGCCCCAGGTCGTCGTCGATCAGTTCAGCGGCAGGCTCGACCTCTCGAAGTTCAACGGCGACAGTTCCAACGAACTCCCGCTCTCTGCGACCTACGTCATCGGCCAGGACGGTCGCGTGACCTACCGCTTTGTCGACAGCGACTACCGCAACCGCGCTGAGCCCGCCGACGTGCTCGCGGCGGTCAAGAACGCCAATTCGGGCAAGCGCTAAGCCCGCAACTCAACCGAGTTGGCCGGCCATGAAAGCCCCAGCGTGATGACCCGAACGAGCGCCCCCGAAAGGGGGCGTTCTTTCTTGGGTTCGCCACATCTGCCATACGCAGGGGCACCTTTGTGCAATCTATGACGGACCGCATGACCACCCCAGCCGCCCACAGCGCTCATTGCCGACCAGATCGCATAGCGCTCTTCACGGCGCAGCGCAGCCCACACCAATCGCCGGTGACCACTCGCCCAAGAACCCGATCAGGTCGAGCAGATCAACGTTGCCATCGGCGTTCACGTCGCCGCCCAGACAATCGCCGCCGAGTCCGAGATTCTGCGACCACGCCGCGTTGAACTCGAGCAAATCCAGCAGATCCACGTTCCCATCGTCATTCTGATCGGCAACACATGATCTGCGCAACTGCTTGATCAGAAGTGCCTTGCCGGTTTGATTGTCAAACTCATCCTTCAACGCCACAACCACCAGCAGTTTCAGATCCGGCGTCAGCGCCGCATCATCAAAGAAGAAGTTCCGGATGAACACGTTCGGCTCGGCCACGCCGTCACCGTCAAGGTCGACCGGATCGTTCGATCTCAGCACGATGGAGCGGCCGTTCAGCACCATCACGCCGCTGAACCGCTCGTCGAGAGTATCGCTTGCCCCGCCCACGATGTAGTCGCCCACACCGTTGCCGATCGTGGTGTAAAACACCGCCGGCGTCGCCACTCGGCTCGACCAAAACTCGCTCGCACAAGGCGTGACGGCCCCGCCCACCACCGCCACAGGCTCGCCGTTGCGTGCCACAAAGTACTGCGCACTCGCCGGGTTCAGGCCACGCAAGAACCAGGCACCGTCCATGCCCATGTTGATCTCGCCCAGTCCCGCCGCGTTCGTGCCGACCGGAAAGTCAAAGCCCGATCCCGCGAGGATCGATCCCTCCTGCGCAACCACCGTCCCGTTCACCATCACGCCCCGATCGCGCGATAGATCGGTGCTCAGGGTGATCCCCTCAACCCATGTCAGAGCGTTGGGCGAGCGGTAGTAGCGCGTGTCGCGCAGTTCGCTCAGAACCACACCCGGCACGTCCACCTGCCCCGCAGGAACCGTCACGCCCTTTCTCGCCACCAGCGTCTGGCCGAACCAGATCGCCGTGTTGTCAGCGCTCGACACCGCGCCGCTCAGGCTCGAATAGAACGAAACCTCGCCGTCCTGCGCCAAGGTCACGCTGTCGAGCGTGCCGCCAAAGGTCACACCATCCGCGGCAAGATCAAACGCATCGTCGCCCTCTCGCAGCAACGGCACCAACACCGGCGCTTCGCTCGAAGACAACGGCTCAAGCCGCACCAGCACTTCGTCAGCGCTCGTCAGATTGCTCGTGTTGGCGCTGAACGCCACACGCCCGCTGTCATTCAGCGAGATGTTGCGCCGAATCGTCTCGAAAGTCTCGCCCACCACCCAGCCTGCACCCGTCGGTGCCGACTGTCCGTTCACAATCACCGTGGTCGTCGATTGTGCGGCTCCGCTCGATCCCGCGCTCCCGCTGATACCCGCGACCGACCCAACCAGCAGAATGTTCCTCGATGCAGACCCCGGCGAGCCGGCCACCATCGCCCAGTGCTGCCCGTTCGGGCTGACATAAGGCCGAGCAAAGTTTGAGAACACCAGCGGATCCGATCCATTCGGCAGCGGCACCGACGACGACAGATCAGAAGCAATGTTGGAGAACAGCACCGTGGGCACGCTCTGCGCTTCGGCTTGACCGCACAACGCCACGAGTGCCGCCACCCCCACCGACGCAAGCATCAAACGACCGCGAACATGCCTGAATCGGCCACTCTCGCTGCGCCCATCGCCAGCGCCTTGGCGAACGCCTAAGCCAGCATCTCTGCCAAACATCCAGCCAGAACTCCCGCTCGATCGCCGCGTCGAATCACACAAAGTCACACGCATCGAACGGTTCCTTTCCGTTTCGCTTTACCCTTTGACCAAGGCCGATCACCACCAATCAGCGTACCCCATTGACCGCACCCTTCCAACCTCAAACCGCACGCTTCTAAGCCACATCGCCCAGTCGCAACTGCATGTGTGCCTCGGCGTGCATCTCGCCGCTTTCCGTCCGCAGCGCCAGCGGCTCAACCCCCCACACCACAAAGCCCAACGACTCATACAGCCGACGGGCCGCCGACCGACCCAAAGCTGCCCCCGGCCCCGCTTCCTCTCCAACCCCGGCCCCAACCCCGGCACAAACCCCCCCCCACACCTCAGCCCGCACCCTCACCGAAAGCGATACCACATCGATCGATGGCGCTCGCCAGCTCCTCGCTTCAGCAATCGCCGCGAGCATCACCAACCTTCCAAGCCCCATCCGCCTCGCCTCAGGCCGCGTGAACACACCCCAGATCATCGCGACGTGCCGACGCTTCAGCTTCGATTCTCGCACCACCCCAGCCCCAGCGAGCAGTCTTCCCGGCGACGCCGGGTCTGGCACGCCCAGCAACGCGCTCTGTGGATCGCCCAGCGAAGCACGCACCGCAGCGAGGTCTCGAAACCGATCATCTTCCAAACTCGATGCGAACGCCCACGGGCTTTCGCCAAGCATCTCCCGCCGCAGACTGAAAAATGCGTCCGCGTGGTCCGGATTGAGCCGGATGGCGTGCGGCGGGCTCGTATGAGATACGGAGGTCATCGTCGGAAAGGGTACCGCGTTTGGTAGCGGTCAACTTCCACGAGGCCCTTGCCCCGCGGCCGCAAAGCACTTCCCTTCCCCCGCTTTCCCCCTGCCTACACCGCCTTCGCCTGCACATCGCCCGCCAACGTCCCCTCCACCATCCCCGGCATCCAGATCTCCGTCGGCTCTTGGCCGTCGCAAATCCGTCGCATCGCCAGAAACAGCAGCGTCCCGCTGCACCAATACAAACTCACCAGATACGCCGACAGCAACAGCGCAGGGATCGCCGTCCAGAAGTTGATCAGCCACGCCGCTCCGCGTGAACTGCCCTCAAGCCCCGCGCGATTCGCCAGAATCTCCCCCCCGCGCTCTCCCAGCCACACCCCCGTTGTTCCCGCCGTCACGCCGCCCACCAGCGCGATGACGAGCGAACCGATCATCGCAACAAGGCTGGCCTGCACAAGCAGAATCACCAAATACAGCACCAGCCTCAGCGGGCGCGCAAACACATACGCATACGCGTGCTGGATCGAGTCGATCGCGTCCGCCGCATCGCACGTCACCGCCGGAACCAGCATCGCATGGCCGAGCGCAAACGCCAGCACCAGAACCGTCACCACCAGCCCACCCAGCAAGAACAATCCCCAGCCCAGACCACCCAGCACGTCGAGCACGGGCAATCCCAGCAAGGCCCACGCGCCAACCGCCAGCGCCGCGCACTTGATCCAGATCAACAACAGCGGAATCGACAACGATCCGAACAAGCTCGGCCACCGACCCGCCGCGAACCCCAACCCCTGCGGCCACGTGATCCGCAGCCCATGCGCAAAGTCGCACGCCGCCGTCCTCGAAATCGCACCCCCCATCAACGCCGTCCACACCAGCAGCACCGGCAGCGTCAGCACCACCATCCACGGCGAGTCTGAAATCAACTTGCCCGGACCCGAAACAAACATGCGATAGACCGCGCGAGCGGCCTGCCCAGACTCCCCCTGCATAACCCCCCGCTGTGCCACTTCCAACTGTCGCGGCACATCGCCGCTCAGATATGCCCGCAGCACGCTCGCCTCTGATCCGTCCAGCCGATCGGCCACGCCCACAATCGCCGCAACACCGATCAGAAACACGAACGCGAAGCCGAGACGCGCGGGCCGCAGCGCCAGCCGCGGCGCTTCAAGCAATCGAGGCCAAACCAACTGCTCCCACAGATCGCTCAGCGTCATCGGCGCAGTCTGCGTCCAGGGATATCCAGCGGGCTTGGTTCCAGCGGCGGTAGAGGCTTTCATGTTGAACCATCCTAACCGATCCGACCGGCCATGTCGGCGCTGACACACAACGGCAAGCGCACCCAACACCCACACGCCCGCTACGCTCCCGCCATGCTCCACGGTGCCCTGCGTTGGCTGCTGCCCCTCGTCGCGTTGCTCGTCTTCGGTCCTGTCGCTTGGATGCTCACGGGGCACCTTCGCGGACCCGACGGCAGCGACCACGCCTCGCTCTTGCTCAGCACCACTCCGCTCAAAGGCATCACGCTCGGCGTGCTCGCCCTCGTGCTCGCGGGCGGGGTCGGCCTCATCACCGCACGGCTCATCGGCGCTTCCTACGGACTCTTCGCGACCGGGCTGGTCCTGGCGTGGGCCGCGTGGGGCACCGGTGACATCGATGCCATCGCCAGAGCACAATCGGCCTACGCCGGAGGAGCTCCCTCCGCGACCTCCTTCTTCCTCCGCCTGTCGCTCGAAGCCGCCATTCTCTTGCCGCTGGCGGTCGCCATCGCGATCACGATCTTCTACTACGCGCGTGAATCCGCACACACCGCGGATCCCCACCCATTCCGGCCCTTTGCCAACCGATTCCAACCAACTCTCTGGCTCCAAGAGCGCGCTGCGATCGGGTTGGCCGCAGCTTGCGTCGCCGGCGCAGTTGTGGCCTGGCTCATCGCACAAGAATCCAACAAGGGCCAGACCTTTGCCGCGGCGGCCTTCGCGGGGCTGCTTGGCGCAGTCGCGGGCCGACTGGGCGCAAACCGTGCGTCGGGCGCGGTCTTCATCGCCGCCCCAGCACTGCTCGCGGTCATCGGCCCCATTTTGGCTCTGCTCATGGGCGGCGGAACACTGCACACGGCAACCTCTGGCACGCTCTTCAATCTGGCACGCCCGCTGCCGTTGGATTGGCTCGCTGGGGCGTTTGTCGGTGTGCCCATCGGCCTCAGTTGGGCCGCGTCAATGATCGATCAACACCACGCCGCGCAACCAAACTCGACCCATCGCATCCATGCGGCGGAGTAAGTCCCCGTCAGCCGCACGAACTGATCGGTCACTGTCGCGGCACCGGTGTCTCGCGTCCGCCTCCTCACCTCTGCAGCCCGCAGGGCCGGTCTTCATTCGCCCGGGGGGCGGGTAGCCGCGGCGCGGAACCCAAGGACACTCGGCGGACAAAGACCTCTCCACGCCATCGGCGTAGCCGTGGCTCGCGTGGGCGTCTCGCACTCGCCCTCAGTTCTGCATCAGCTCTGATGCCCTCGTCGGTGCACTTCCCGGGAAATGCCCTCCCGCGCTCATCTCGCTGATTCGCGGGTAGAGCCTGCCGCTTGCGCCCGGCCCATGCCGATTCGCTGTCAACGCAGCCCAATTGCACTCCCGTTAAGTATAGTGTACACTAACCGTATGCCCCTAGATCACTCCGAGACCGTCAACGACGTTCACTCTCAACTCAACCCCGCCAGAATGGCCGTAATTCGTCCAACCACGACGCAGCACGTCTGCACAGCGGTTCGCGAAGCAGCGGCAGCAGGCGAGTCAGTCGCCATCTGCGGCGGCCGACACGCCATGGGTGGCCAGCAGTTCCTCAACCGAGGCAAGCTGCTCGATCTCCGAGGGCTGAACCGCGTGCTCGAACTAGACGTCGCGCAGGGGCTAGTGCGTGTCGAGGCTGGGATCCAGTGGCCTGAACTCATCCGAGAACTTCACCGCCTGCAAACCAACGCCGAGCCCAGTCGATTGCCACGATGGGGCATCCGACAGAAGCAGACCGGTGCAGACGCCCTGACCATCGGCGGCGCTCTCGCCGCAAACATTCACGGACGCGGTCTACTCATGGCTCCCGTCGTCAGTGACGTCGAGTCCTTCACCCTTGTCAATGCGGTGGGCGAATCCGGCGTGTGCAGCCGCCAACACAACACCGAACTCTTCTCGCTGGCGATCGGCGGCTATGGGCTGTTTGGTGTCATCACCGAGGTCACACTCAGACTCTCACGCTGGAGAACGCTCCGCCGCGCCGTGCGTGTGATCGACATTGAGGACGCCATTCACGCCGCCGAGCGGCGTATCCGCGAGGGCTTTCTATACGGCGACTTTCAGTTCGACATCGATCCCGCCTCTCCAACCTTTCTTACCAAGGGCGTCTTCAGCGGCTATATCCCGGTCGACGGCGACCCGGAACCACCGCGCGGACAACGTCTACTCACCGGCGACAGTTGGCTCGAACTACTGACCCTCGCTCACACCGACAAGTCGCGGGCATTCCTTCTCTACGCGCAGCACTACCTGGCAACAGACGGGCAACTCTACAAGTCCGATACCCATCAGCTCAGCGAGTACGCCGACGGCTATCACGCACACGTCGACCGTGCGACCGGCGCAGCCTGCCCGGGGTCAGAGATGATTACCGAGCTCTACGTGCCGCCAGGCAAACTCATCGAGTTCCTTTACGCGGCCTCCAGACTGCTGATCGAGCGCGGTGCGCCAGTGATCTACGGCACCATCCGCCTCATCCAACCCGACCACGAGACCGTGATGGCGTGGGCGCGAGAGCGATACGCCTGCATCATCTTCAACCTGCATATCGACCACACCGCCGAGTCCATCAACAGCACCGCAAACGCCCTTCGAGCGCTCATCGATCTCGCCAGCAACATGGGCGGAAGCTACTACCTCACCTATCACCGCTACGCCGCTCCCGAGCAACTCGAGCGCTGCTACCCCCGTGTGCGAGAGTTCTTCGCCGCCAAGCTACGACTCGACCCCGCCGGCACGTTTCAGAGCGACTGGTACCGGCACTACGCACCCCACTTCCCGATGGCCTCGTCATGAAAGCGCACCAGGCCAGTGCAACGGCGCGACTCATCGCCGCCGCCACAATCATGCAAGCGCATCAGAGTGATGCCTCCGCCGCAGCACCACGAGGTGCGGTTTCGTGGTGCGAACGCTTCATGTCCCATTCCCGCACAGACCGGATGTTGATGTGGAGCGTCAAGTCACGGATCGGCCGCGCAGCATGGCGCACGATCGAGCAGCGGATACTGCCCGGCATGGTCTGCCACTGGATGCGTCGAAAGCAGGTGATCGATCGCATAGCCCGGTCAGCGGCCGCAGAAGGATTCACTCAACTGGTAGTGATTGGCGCAGGTCTCGACACATTGGCCTTCAGGCTCGACGCCGAGCACGCGTTTGCGAGAGTGCTGTCCGGAGATCATCCCGCCACGCAACGGGCGATCCGAAGAAGCGTGCACGATTCGGCCTCCGGCGTGTCGCTCGTTGAAATCGACCTCACTACGGACGATGCGCGGGAAGCGATTGTCCGATCGCCAGCCTTCGATCCCGCGCAGCCCACGCTCGTATTGATTGAAGGCGTGCTGATGTACCTCACGCAAAGCACTGCCGCGAACATCCTCCGAGCGTTGTCGTTGCTCCACACACCGCGGGCACGTCTCGTCGTTTCGTGGATGCTGCCGCCTGACAACGGAGTCGTGGGCTTCCGCAGCCAGTCTGGACTCGTAACCCGCTGGCTCAAGCGTCAGAGCGAACCAATGCTCTGGGGAAGCACGCCTACCGACGTCGAGCAACTGCTCACAGACACAGGCTGGAGGACTCTGCACTTCATCGACCTGAGCGAGCCGTGCGAGCACAACGCGAGCGCTGTTCGCGGCCTGCCCGACGAACGAATCGCGATCGCTGACCGAAACTCATCGATTCCACAAGCACTGTTTGAAGTGATCGCGACATAACGGCAAGCAGGGAACCCATCGCTCACGCTTCGGCCCATCGCCTTCGGCAACACACCCATCCTGGGTGCGCATCCTCATCTCTTCAGCCCGCAGGGCCGGTCTTCAGTAGCCTGGGGGGCGGGTAGCCGCGCGGCGGAACCCAGGGACACTCGGCCCCAACAACTTCTCCACGCCATCGGCTTGCTCGATGTGCACCGTTATCTTCCAAACCACACAGGCCCACGGCGCCCGACTTGGCCTGTGCCCTCGCCCTTGTTTTTGTCTGTTGGTGGGAAGGGCGTACTGCCTGTCCGCCTTCTTCCCTTGCATCGGCCTTCTGGCCAACGTTCCCCTCTTCATCCATCACTCCCCGTCCCATCGAAGGCGGCTCCGCGACTTCGATGGCTTTCGCCCTGAAGTCTTGTCTCCCGCCCGCCGGCAAAACCCACCAACCACCCACTCAATCTCCCGGCGTCCGCAAGTGCTTGCTCGATGACAGCCGATACGCGCTCACCACGCCCAGAACAATCCACACCACGTTGTTCTTGGCCAGCACACCGCGTCGGATCGACACCCACAGATGATCCCACGGCAGCGCCGACTGCAAGCGATAGTCGCTCGTCATCGCCGTCGCCGGGACCGCGACGACGAGCATCACCGCTACACTCAACACCGCCGCGAACACGCCGAACCATCTCGACCCGGATGCCATCCCGCGAACCGTCGCGACTCCAATGATCGCGCCCACCGGCCACACCAGCCAGTCCATCCGATCCCACGCAAGCCAACTCGCCCCGATCCACAGCGCGCCACACATCGCCGCGGCGACCGCACCCCACAGCACACTTTCCAAACTTGCCGCCCCTTGACCCACAACGTCTGAGCCATCGCCCGCCCCCACAAGATTCGACCTCTGTACAGCCTTGGCGCGTGTGGGCCGATCGTGCCCAAATGCCCCGTGCAACCACTTCAGCCGCTCGTCGATGCTCTCACTGAACTCGCGATTCGGATCCGCACTTCGCGACTTGCCCCCGGCACTCGACCGATCCGCTGCGGTTCGATAGTCCCGCACTCGGCTCAGATACCGCTCCATCCGCTCTCGCGCGTCGGCGGTCAGGCTCAGTCCAAGTTCCTGATACACCCGCTCCACTTCGGCCATCGGATCGGCGATCAGATCCTGATATCGCAACCGACTTACCCTCCCCTCTGCTCGCTCGCCCATTGCATCAACATCCGCCAAGAACCGCCGCTCGGTCTCGACATACTCCTCGATGATCCGCTCCTGGGTCTCACCTTTCGCAGGCGCATCGGCCAGCAGGTACGGACCGAGCCGCGAGTGCATCGCCACGTTCGAGCGAACCACCGCGCCCGCCTCTCTCGACAAGTGAACAAATCGCACCCGCTCCCACCCAAAGAGCCGAACAAGTTCGGACACGCGCGCCGTGTGTGCTGGAGTCTTGAGCAAGATCACACGCGGCTGTGATCCTCGCCCGTCCACCCGCGAGATCGCTCGTTCGATCCACCTCGCGAGCCACGAACTCCACTCAATCCGCTTCACGAACGACCACTGCGCCCATCGCCACAGCGCCAACTCTGCTGCCGTAAGTCCGTCCAGCGTGTGATACCGCCGATAGTGCTTCCATCGCTCCGGCAGCACCGTTCGCCCAATCAGCGTTCCTGTCGCCGAGAGGTTGTTCACCGCAAAGTCATCCTCGGCCGGCCACTCGGGCCCATAGGCAACGTCGTCCTGCGGCCGTGAGCCACCCAAAAACGGCACCAGCAGCCACCTTGTCACAGACCAACTCAGCACAAACCCCGCCGGGGCCAGCGTCTGGTACCAGCGCGGCGTGACAAACCCCCGATCCGCCGAAAGCAGGTAGTGCAGATGCGTTGTGCCCGATCGGTAATAGCCCAGCACAAACACAATCAGCGGCCCCCGCTTGCCGCTTGCGGCTTCGAGCCGCTTCGCCCGCCTAAGAAGCGGCGTTAGCACCACTCGCTCGGGCAGCGTCAGAACCGTTCCCACCGTCGAAGTCGCCAGCCCAAGCGCCAGCCGCAGCCATCATCGCGGCCGAACCTGCTTTGCCCCCCTACCCCGCCCCGCAAACAGCATTCGCAGCCAAACGTCCAGACTGGCCAGCGCCATGAAATGCGGGTACGGAAAGGCCACGCCGCGCCAGCCGCGTTCGCCCGCGTCGGCGCTTCTGCTTTCGGGCCGATCAGTGGGTCGGTTGGCCATGTCGCGGCGGGAGCGTAGCGGCGGCATGGAACATCTTGCCCCCGCCCACCGTTCTCAGACCGCCTATTGTTTACAAGTTTCAGGAACAAGTGAAAATTGAGCACGTAGAATGGGGCTGTAAGCAACTGTTCCACGTGGAACACTTACCAATCGGCCCGCCAGCACTCGCCATCCGCCATGACCCAGACCCTCTCCCATCCCAATACTGCCCTCTCTCACCCGATGAGTTCCTCACGGAACTTGCGCCAAGACCAAGCGGCGTTGCAGATCATCCGCACCAAAGTCGAACGCGGCGAGCGGCTCTCCATCCTCGACGGCGAACTGCTCTTTTCTACGCCAGACATCTGGACCGTCTGCGAACTGGCGGCTCTGGTTCGCAACCGCCTTCACGGCGCTCCGGGCGAGGGCGGCGTGGCCTATTACAACATCAACCGCCACCTGAACTATTCGAATGTTTGTGCCTTGTCATGCAAGTTTTGCGAGTTTTATCGCAAAAAGGACGACGACGGGGCCTACACCCGCGACATGGACTACGTGCGTGAGGAGGTTCGCAAAGCGGTTGAGTCTGGCGCTACCGAGATGCACTCGGTCGGCGGGCTGCACCCCTACTTGCCTTGGGACTACTACCCCGAACTGGTCAGCACGATCCGAGACACGGCGCGATCGCTCGGCAGCGATCTGCACGTCAAAGCCTTTACGGCGGTGGAGATTGTGCACCTTGCCAAGGTTGCCAAGGTGTTTAAAGCCGACGACCGAAAGGCCGGAATCCGGTGGGTGCTCAGCCGGCTCAAAGACGCGGGCCTGGGCTCATTGCCCGGCGGCGGTGCCGAAGTCTTTGATGATCGCGTTCACGACGAGGCATACAAGGGCAAGATCCGGTCCGACGTTTGGCTCGACGTGCATCGGGTCGCGCACGAACTGGGCCTGAACACCAACGCGACGATTTTGTACGGGCACATTGAGCAGAGGCGTGAGCGTCTGGTCCACATGGACATGCTCCGTCGGGCGCAGGACGAGGCGTTGGAAAGACTGGGCTATGCGGGAGTCGAACAAGGCACGGATGTTTCCGGCGCGCCCGTCATCACGCTGACGCGGCCCGGAACGCCCTTGCCCGAGCATGTGGCTTTCGGAAAGCCGGGCTTGTTTGGTGGTCGAGATTCGGATGAATCTTCGCCCGCGGCTGGATACTTTCAGACCATCATTCCGCTGCCGTTTTTTCCGGACGGTTCTGAACTCGAACATCTTCCCGGACCAACGGGGCTGGAGAACCTGCGGACGCTCGCGGTGACTCGGCTGATGCTGGATAACTTTCCGCATGTCAAGGCGTTCTGGATCATGCAGACCTTGCCGATGGCGCAGTTGATGTTGCAGAACGGAGCGGACGACATTGACGGCACCGTGGTCTGGTATGACATTACCAAACTGTCGAGCCGGGCCGACGCCGCCGCGACGCATCAGGAAGTCTCGATTGAGACCTTGGTGAAGGCGATTCGCGATGCGGGCTTTGAGCCGGCCGAGCGGGACACGCTGTACCGCAAGGTGATTCGCACTGGCAGCCGAGAATGGTCCGTGTAATCGTCGGTGGAAGCCCAGTTGGAGGGGAGTTTTCAACCTTGGGCGGAAGGCCATCGATCTGCGTCGATCGACATTTTCTGAGAAACGAGAGTTTTGCTGGCATCTTGCGGCGGACGCGGTTAGTGTATCTGGGAGGAAGAGTCTCAAGTCGCACCTATTTGTGGGGAGGATGCGGAGTCGCTCGAAATCCTGATTGGAGAGAGATTGATGAGAATATTCACTGCTTTTTCGGCGATCGTCGCCGTGTCCGGGCTTGCGGCATCGTCGCAGGCTGCGTCGGTCGCGTCGGCGATTTTCGCTGAGGCCGGTCCGCGGTCGGTTGTGCCAGGGCTGGCGGCGAACTCGTTCACGGCGTTTGATCGGCCTTACCGATCGCTCAATGGCGATTGGTGGGTCATCACCGCGATCATCAACACGGGTTCAACAGCAACGGATGAGGTGGTGATTGTCGGCACCGGGACTACGGGAACGGTGGTTGCGCAAGAGGGCGTGACACTGGTGAACGGCACGGTGATCCGTTCGGGGAGCATCGACCAGCGCGCGAGCGTGAACAACAGCGGTGCGTATGTGTTTGCGGGAAACGTCAGCACGGGTCCGCTGGCAACCAACATCGCCGACGCGGCGATTCGAGGTGATCAGGTTGCATCGCCGTCGGTGGCGTTTCGGTCGTTCGACGCGATTCCATCCCTGACGGACATTGGCTGGGGCACCTCGATCTCGAGCCTGAACATCGACAACGCCGGGCGCATCGGCGCGCGTTCGAGTCTGTTTCGCGGCATCAATGGCCAGCCGAACCCGGCGACGAGCGTTGATTCGGGTTTGTTCCGAACCTCAGGCGCAACGCTCGATGCTCGCGAGGGCGATGCGGCGACGATGCCGGTCGGCGTGTCAGACCTTTGGCAGAACTTTGACAGCGACGACTTTACGGTCGATGCAGCGGGGAACAACTGGGTTGCGGTGGGCGACACGAACGCCGCTTCCAACGACGACATCGTGGTGTACAACAACACCGTCGTGATCCAGGAGGGTGTCGACAGCACGGGGCTTGGCGCTCCGGTGGGCGCGGGCGGAGTGTTTGAGGCTTCGATTCTGCCGGACGGTCGCTGGTGGGCACGCGGGGGCAACACGGACCTGAACGACTGGGTGATCCTGGGGACCGACGAACAAAACAAGACCGTCATTGCGACGACCGATCAGTCGATCACGGCGGGCTCGAGCGAGACGTGGGACGACGGGCCGTTCATCCAGACGTTTTTTGCGTTTACCGCGGACAACGACGGCAACTATGTGATCGGCGGGACGACCAACAGCAGCGACGTGAACGCGAACGCGGTGCTGGTGTACAACGGTCTGCTGGAGTTGATTCGCGAAGGCGACCAGATCGATCTTGACGGCAACGGTGTGCTGGATGACGACGCGTTTATCTCGGCGTTCAACAACGACGATCTGTTCTTGGCCGACGACCTGCTGTACTTCACGGGTGACATCGTGAATGCTGGCGGCACATCGCTTGGACAAGCGTATCTGCGGCTGCGGGTGCCCGCGCCAAGCGCGCTGGTGTTGCTTGCACTTGGTGGTGTAGTTGGACTGCGGCGTCGGCGTTGATGGGCGAGTGGCATGATCGATCAAAGGCACTTTCGCCGGGACGCTTGTACGGGCGTCCCGGCGTTGTTGTTGAATGGATGAGCGGGGTGGCGCCAAGTCTGGCTGGAAGGCCGATGCCAGGACCGGCAAGGGCGAACCGAGGCGGCGGCTCGGTGGTGGTGCTGGAGCGTGACTCCCGAGCGTGACCGATAGCACTTTGGGTGAATCGCATCCAAGTCGCAGCGCCGACTGCGATGGCACGGGAAAGATGATCGCGGCTGACTATCGCGAGGCGAGGATCGCTGCGAATCCGCCGACCACGATCAAGCCCGCGAGTGCGGCGAGTGTGATCTTGATCCATGAGTAAGGGCGTTCGCCCTGAACCTCGCCCGTTCGTGCGTTGACGAGGAAGCGAAAGACCTTGCCGCGGAAGCGATAGGCCGCGACCCAAACGGGCAGAAGTAGGTGCTTGAAGGTGACGTCGCGGTAGTCGATGTCCATCGAACTGATGCGTTGTTCATCGCCGCCGATGTCGTGCCGGACAAGGGTCTCGACATATTCGCGCATGTGTTGTTGCGCCGTGACGAAACCCACGTCGAGTTCGATCTGATAGCACTCAGCCTTGAAGCCCGCGAGGTACTCGTCTTGGTAGGGAAGAGCTGCGCCAGTGTCCCAGGGTTCGAGTTTGTGCGAGAGTCGTTCAGGAAGGGACGCTGAGGCGAGCACGAGCACGTCGTCGAAGGCGTGCCGGATGACTCCTGAGCGGCGCGACCATCGGACGCGCCGGACGGTGTGCCTGTTCTTGCCGCTGCCGACGGTGACGTAGTACGCGTCGCCGCGCTGACCGGTGTAGGCGGTGGTGGTGTCTGCGTCGTAGGTCCAAGCGGGGATGTACACGCCTGAGAGTGCGTTATCGAGAAGGCCCTCTTGCTTGAGGGCGCTTGGGGCAAACCAGCGTGATTTCAGCCACGATCTGAAGGTGTCGGTCGCCTTCTGGCGAGTGAAGGTGAAGGGCAGCACACCCCAGGGCTTGATGTGACGCGCCGCTTGGGCCGTGGCCACGATGTTGGAGCCGCAGAAGGGGCAGCTCATGCTGGTGATGTGGTCGGGCTTGTGAATCTCGGCAGCGCAAGCGCCGCACTTGACCGAGAGGTGATGGACGAGTTGGGCACCGCTGCGGAGTTCGATGAGGGTCTGGTGCAGGTCTCGCTCGCGCACCTCCGGCCCCGTGCCGTCTTCGGCGGTGTCGGCGGCTTCGATCGCGTTCTGTGTGCCGCAGTAGGGGCAGCGGAGCGCGATGATTCCCGGTGCGAACTCGAGCTTTGCGCCGCACTTGGTGCAGGGAAAGCGAGCGGGTTCGGGCGAGAGGGAGGGCGGCGGGG
>JBGSRG010000552.1:0-9171 GCA_041737685.1 Phycisphaerales bacterium
GACCTCGCTACCCTCACCGGACTCGGACCCGGCACAGCAGTGGGGGGGAAGGGTGGTGCCGCCGGGGCAAACCGAGCGACAGGCACCGGAAACGGTGGCATCGTCTCGCGCTCTTCCTCAGGCACCGCACCCCTGATCGCCCTCAACTTCCCAAGCATTCTCGCCACCGATGCGCAAGCCCTCATCGAGTCGCGCGCCGATTCCCGTCGCGTCCGCATCGCCGACTTCTCGACCGGCATCGACGCCGTCACCGACCTCTCCAACAGAATGCAAACGAGCGATCCCACGCCCACATCGTCCGCCCCGCCAACCACGCCCACCAAACCTGCACCACCACGCTGGGATCGCGGCACCGACTCGCCTATCGGCCTGGGCCTCGACGTCCACGCGGCGTGGGCCCACCTCACAACATCCTCGGGCCTCAGCCCATCTCAGCAGCAAGCAGCCCCTGCCCGCTCTGCCTCATCCAACGCCGGAACGCTAATCGTTTCCGGCACAGCGCTCTTCAGCAGCGCATCAACCTCCCCCGCCGACCGCCTCGCGGCGATCGTCGCCCGACTCGGCCCCCGAATCTCCAGCTTTCGCGTCAGCTCCACTGCTCAAACAGCGACATCAACCGCCGCCCCCATCACCAACGACGCGATCGAATCGGTGCGACTGGCCCTCATCACCTCCGCCCGCGACCAGGCCCCCGCACGCATCGTCATCGATATTCGCAACGAGCCGAACCCGCTCGTCGCCGCCACCACCCAACTCGCCCGCTGGACCTAAGCCCGCGGCGGTAGCGCCTTTCCGCGCCCACACTCCGCTCCCGCATTCCTTCGCGACCTTCGCGCCTTCGCGTTCAACTCCCCCCGCCGCTCGCCCCTTCCCGCCCCGCGCCCACCGCTCACACATTGAAGTACTTCGCACCAGGATGATGCACGATCAGCGCGCTCGTGCTCTGCTCCGGGTCGATCTGCCAGTTCTCCGTCAGCGTGCAGCCGATCCGCGTCGGGTCAATCAACCGCCACAGCCGATCCTGATCGCTCATATCCGGGCACGCCGGATACCCGAAACTGTACCGCGAGCCGCGATAGTGCTGCGTAAACAGCTCGCGAATCCGCGGCGAGTCCTCACCCGCGATGCCCATCTCCTGACGCATCCGCTTGTGCCAGAACTCCGCCAGCGCTTCGGCCGTCTCCACGCCCATCCCATGCAGATACAGATAGTTCGCGTAGTCGTTCGCCTCAAACAGCCGCTTCGCCTCTTCGCTGATGCGCTGGCCCATCGTCACGCAGTGCAGGCCCAGACAGTCAACACGCCCCGAGTCGATCGACGCAAAGAAGTCGCTGATGCACAGCCGGCGCTTGTCGCTCTGCCGAGGAAACCGAAACCGCTCAATCTCCGGCAGCGTCGAACGCTCGCCCCGCTTGTTGTCATCCCCGCTCGACCGCTCGCGCTCCGCCATCGCCGCCGGGTCATAGATCACCAGATCATCACCATCAGCGTTGCACGGGAAGTAGCCATACACCACCGCCGGTCGAAGCAGCCGCTCTTCCCGGCACCGCACCTTCAGTCTCTCAAACGTCGGTCGAATCTGATCTTCCAGCAGCGCCTCATACGCCTCATCGCTCAGCGCGCCCTTCTTCACCTGCCACTGACCCCGAAACAACGCCACCGGATTGATGAACGGATAGATGTCATCCAGATCCAGCGACTCCGGATCAACCACCCGCGAGCCCCAGAACGGCGGCACCACCAGCCGATCCGCCGGCAGAACTTCTACATCCGACCGCACCGCCCGCACAGATCGAACCGCCGTTCCCACTCCCCCGCCACCACTTCCGTCCCCAAACTCGGCCTTCCCGGCCTCAAAGGCTTCCGCACGCTTGCCCTGCTCAGCGCGAGACCTCGCGATCACCTCTTCGGCGTTGCTCCGCTTGCTCACTCGCGCTTCGATCTGGGCCACAACCTCGTCGGTCTGATTCGACGAAATCGCGTTCATCACGCTCAGCCCCTCAAACGCGTCCTTGCCATAAAACACGCGCCCCTCATAGATCGAACGCAGATGGCCCTCGCAGTAGTGCCGCGTCAGCGCAGCTCCCCCCAGCAGCACCGGCACGTTCACGCCCAGCGTGTTCATCTCGCGTAGATACTCCTCCATCACGTTCACGCTCTTCACCAGCAGCCCCGACATCCCGATCGCCCCCGCACCCGTCTGCTTCCACTTCTCCACGATCGCGTTCAGCGGCTGCTTGATCCCAATGTTGTACACCGTAAAGCCGTTGTTGCTCAGAATGATGTCCACAAGGTTCTTGCCGATGTCGTGAACATCGCCCTTCACCGTCGCCAGAACGATCTTGCCCTTGCTCTGCCCGTCCACACGCTCCATGAACATTTCCAGGTGCGCCACCGCCATCTTCATCACCTCAGCGCTCTGCAGCACAAACGGCAACTGCATCTCGCCGCTCGCAAACAACTCGCCCACCGTCTTCATCCCGTCCAGCAGGTGGTCGTTGATAATCGCCAGCGGCGGAAACTGCCCCCGCGCTTCGTCCAGACACGCAATCAGCCCCTGCTTCTCCCCGTCAATCACGTGCGCCCGCAACCGCTCCTGAATCGATCTCGGCCGATCATCCACCCGCTTGGCCGAGCCTGCCGCCCCTACCTCTCGAAAGAGCTCAATGAACGCCTGCAACGGGTCATACCCCTGCGGCGCAGCGCCACCACCCAGCAGCGCAGGCGCTTCACCCGTACCGCCAACCGCCGCCGAACGCCGGTCATAAATCAGATCCAGCGCCGCCGACCACTGCTCATCCGCGATCTTGTTCCGCGGCAGAATCTTGCTCATATGAACAATCGCGCCCGTCAGCCCCGCCTCGCGAAGTTCGTGCAAGAACACACTGTTCAACACCACCCGCGCTGAGGCTTTGAGCCCGAAACTCACATTGCTCAACCCCACCGTCGTCTGACACTCCGGCAGCGCACCGCTGATCCGCCGCACGCCCTCGATCGTCTCCATCGCCGAGCGTCGATCACTCTCCATCCCCGTCGACACCGGCAGCACCAGCGGATCAAACAGCAGGTCCGCCGCATCCAGCCCATGCTCCCCGGTCGCACGATCAAACGCACGCTGCGCAATCGCCAGCTTGCGATCGGCCGTCCGCGCCATCGACGCTTCCTTGTCCTCGTCGATCGAGCCGATCACCAACCCCGCGCCATACGTCTTTGCCAACCGGCAGAACGCATCAAACTTCTCTTCCCCGTCCTCAAAGTTGGCGCTGTTGATAATGCACTTGCCCGGCGCATGGCTCAGCCCCGCCTCGATCGTCGCCATCTGCGTCGAATCGATCATCAGCGGCGCATCCACCTGCCGAACCACCCGCGTCACAATCTCCATCATGTCCCGCGCGTTGTCGCGCCCGGCATAATCAACATTCAGGTCCAGCACGTGCGAACCATCATGCCGAACCTGCTCCCGCGCCAACGACACGATCCCGTCCCAATCCTCCGCTTCCAGAAGCTGCTTGAACTTCTTGCTGCCCGAAGCGTTCATCCGCTCGCCCACAATCAAAAACGAACTGTCCTGCCGATACTCCACGGGCGAGTAAAGCGACGTCACCGACGGCCGCAACCCCTGTTTCCGGTTCTCCCCGCGACCCGCCACCCACTCCGAACCCGCTCCCGCCCGATCCGCGCCGATCGACTCAACCGTCCGCACCAGCTTCTCAATGTGCTCCGGCGTTGTCCCGCAACAACCGCCCACCAGCCCCACCCCGCCCTGCTCGATAAACCGGCCCATCGCCTCGGCAAACGGCCCTGGCTTCAGCGGATACTCCGTCCGCCCCTCGTGCAGAATCGGCAGCCCCGCGTTGGGCATCACGCTCACACACCGCGCACCCTTACCGCCTGATTCTCCCCGCGACACGCCGCGCCAGTGCGCCCCAAGCCACGCCACATGCTCCACCATTTCCGTCGGCCCCGTCGCGCAGTTCAGGCCCAGCGACAGAATCGGAAACTGTGCAAGCGCTGCCGCCGCCGCTTCAATGCTCGTGCCAAGCAGCATCGTGCCCGTCGTCTCGATCGTCACCGAAACCATGATCGGCACGTCCTCGGTCGTCAAGTCCCGCTCGTTCAGCGCCGCCACCACCGCGTTGATCGCGCACTTGATCTGCAGCAGATCCTGGCACGTCTCAATGATGAACCCATCCACGCCGTGCCGGTTGTTCGTGCCCCGCATCGGCTCGCCCGCCAGCAGCCCCGCCGCTTGCTCGCGATAGCTCTCAAACATCGACCGCCAGTCCGTGTTCCCAAGCGTGATCAGCCGCGTCCCCGGCCCCATCGAGCCAAGCACAAACCGCGGCTTGTCAGCCGTGTGATGCTTCGCGCACGCCGCGCGCGCACAATCCACCGCCATCTTGTTCAGCGCTTCGGCCTCATCAGCGATATCAAACTCGCCCAGCACCAGCCGGTTCGCACCAAACGTGTCCGTCTCCACGCAGTCCGATCCAACCGCCAGAAACGACCCGTGAATCGCCTCGATCACGTCCGGCCGCGTCCGCACCAGAATGTCCGTGCAGTTCTCGCACCCGCAATAGTCGTGCTCCACCGACAGCGGATACTTGTAGATCGATGTGCCCATCGCCCCATCGCACACCAGCACCCGCGATCGCAACGCGTCGGCAAACAGGCTCGCCATGCAGTCTTTCTCACATCACCCCGGCGGAACGCGCATCCAGCCCCCGGCATCCGCAGCCAGTGACTCCATCCGTTCATCCGGATAAATGGATAATACCCGCTTGCCACGCCCCACAACCTCTGCCGTATGATGCCCGCTTCATTCCAAACCCCCCGACCCGATCCAAAAGGCCGCCTTCACCCATGCCCGTACCGATTTCCCAGATGTGGACCGTCGCCAGTTACGTCCTGAGCCAGAAACTCAAACGCAACAAACGCTACCCGCTGGTCCTCATGCTCGAGCCGCTCTTCCGCTGCAACCTCGCCTGCGCGGGATGCGGCAAGATCCAATACCCCGCCCACATCCTCAAGCGCCAACTCACCCCCGACGAGTGCTTCAAGGCCGTCGACGAGTGCGCAGCGCCAATGGTCTCAATCCCCGGCGGCGAGCCTCTGCTCCACCCACAAATCGTCGAAATCGTCAACGGCCTCGTCGCCCGCAAAAAATACATCTATCTCTGCACCAACGCCCTGCTCCTCAAAGAGAAACTCGACGCCGGCTGGTTCAAGCCCAGCAAGTACCTCACCTTCAGCGTCCACATGGACGGCCAGGAAGAGCACCACGACTTCGCCGTCTGCCGCGAGGGCACCTTCCAGGTAGCGCGAGAGGGCATCCGCCAAGCCGTCGAGATGGGATTCCGAGTCACCACCAACACCACCCTCTTTGACGGGGCCGATCCCGTCTCGGTGCGAGCCTTCTTCGACGAAATGATGGACCTCGGCGTCGAGGGCATGATGGTCTCGCCCGGCTACGCCTATCCCAAAGCGCCCGACCAGAAGACCTTCCTCCGCGAGCGCGAGAAGACCACCAACTTCTTCCGCATGTTGCTCTCCAACCGCAAAGGCAAGTGGAAGTTCAACCAGTCCCCGCTCTTCCTTGAATACCTCATGGGCACCCGCGAGTACGAATGCACCCCCTGGGGCAACCCAACCTTCAACATCTTCGGCTGGCAGAAGCCCTGTTACTTGCTCCAAGACGGCTACGTCGATTCCTTCAAGGAACTCATCGAGACCACCCCGTGGGAGCGTTACGGCAGGGCCAGCGGCAACCAGGCCTGCCAGCAGTGCATGGTCCACTGCGGCTACGAGCCAAGCGCCGTCGACCACACCTTCGCCTCCATCGGCGGCCTCTGGGGCACCGTCCGCGCAATGCTCACACCCAGTTATGTTGATCCCGAGGCCGCCGCCATGCTCGCCGAAGAGGGGAAAAAGCCCCACGGGCCTATGGTCCAACTCGGCATCGACGTCAAGCCCAAAGCAGCGCCAAGCACCCGCTCAGCGCCCACGGTCGCCGGGGCCGCATAACTCCCGACGATCACCACCCCCCTCTCCCGGTCACAGACGCTCCTCAAAGCGGCCCAATCCGGCCCGCATTCGCGCTGGCTGCGACACAGTGCCTCCCTTCCGCCCCTTGCAGACCCCGCCCAACACGCCTAACGTTCCCGCCCATCGTTCCAGATGGGTCAGTCTGCGTCCGTAACGGGGTGCGGGGAAGGGGATCAAGCGGGGGCGTGTTCCGAAAGTCGGTCTCGATGTCCAAGAACAAGAGCCACAAATCCACCCTCAAGCGCATCCGGTTGACCAAAACCGGCAAGGTGCGCCACAGCCGCACCGGCGGTAAGCACTTGCGCTCACACAAGAGCGGCAAACACCTCCGCCGACTGCGCCAAGACAAGTTCGTTTCCAACGCCGTCGCCAAGCGCCTCGAAAAACTCCTCTTCCGCAGGCTTCGCGGCAGAGATCAGGCCCGCGCCAGCATCAAGAAGAGCCCTTCTCCAGAGCAGTCGGTGGCAATCAAGGCCGAACGCGCTGCGGCCCTCGCCGATGCCAAAGCACACGCCAAGCCCGACCTCAAAGCCGGCAAGAAACTCACCAAAAAGGTCGCCAAGAAGGCCGGCGTAAAGAAAACTACGAAGAAGACCAGCCGCACCAAGAAAGTCACCGCAGCCTGATCGCGCTGACACGGGCTTGCCACCAGCACGGGCGTCTCGCCTTTGCTCGGGCTTCCGCAAGCAGCACAGGTGTTTCGCCTGTGTAAACAGCAACTCGCACTCGTGCAAGCACAAAGTGCTCCGGGTTCTAGGGGTTGGGGGACGGTTGTTCGTCGGGTTCAAGTTCGGGCTTCTTCTGCCCGACCCCGAAACGAACGCCATGTAGCGGACGTTCCGTCCGGATTGGGAGTTTGATTCATGCCACGCGTTCGCAAAGGCGCAGCCCGCACTCAGGCCCGCAAGCGCATCCTCCGTGCCGCTCGCGGCTACTTCGGCTCCAGCCACAAAAGCAAGTACAAGGCCGACTACGCACTCATCCGCGCGGCTGTCTATCAGTTCCGCGACCGGCGACGCCTCAAGCGCGACATGCGCCGGCTCTGGATCACCCGCCTCACCGCCGCTTGCAGAATGCGGGGTGCTCGCTACAGCCAGTTCATCAACGGCCTCAAACTCTCGGGCATCAATCTCAACCGAAAGATGCTCAGCCAGATCGCCATTGAAGACCCCAAGGCCTTCGACCAGATCATGTCGATGGCCATGAAGTCCACCCGCGTGCACCACGCCGCCGGCCGCGGCTCCAAGGCCGCAGTGCTCACCGGCGTTAAGACCGGTGAGGCCCTGGCCAAAGGTCAGCCCCGCGCTGCCACCGCTCAGAAAACCGCCGTCCCCGGCCCCGCCAACTACTCCAGCGGCGGCAGTTCAGGCGACATCGAAGACATCGAGGGAATCGGCCCCGTCTACGGCGACAAACTCCGCGCCATCGGCATCTCCACCGTCGCGGGCTACCTCAAAGCCGCGACAACCAAGAAGGGCCGCGCCGAAATCGCCACCAAGACCGGCATCTCAGACGCCCACATCCTCACTTGGGCCAACATGGCCGACCTCTTCCGCATCAAGGGCGTCGCGGGCGAATTCGCCGAACTGCTCGAGGCCTCCGGTGTCGACACCGTCAAGGAACTCGGCCACCGCGTCCCGGCCAATCTCACGCAAAAAATGGAAGAGGTCAACGCCGAGAAGCGACTCACCCGCCGAACACCCAGTGAGAAGGAAGTCACCTCTTGGGTCGAGCAGGCCAAGATTCTGCCCCCCTCGCTCGAGTACTGATTCTCCCGATCAACCAACGATCAAAAACCCCACAGGGGCCGGGAAACCGGCCCTTGTTCGTTTTTCATCTCCTCACGCCGCCTCAGCGAACAATCGCTGCCCGGCCCACGCACTTCGCACCGATAATCGCAGGGCTTGCACGCACAAAACGCGTGGGCCCGCTACGCCGCTATGCGGCAATATCCGCCGGTTTCGTTCGTTCAGCCTGCAGTTCAATCTTCTCAAACGCCGACCGGGGTCATGACAGCAACCGATCGCACCGAACCCACGCTCAACGCATCGAACCCGCTCGGGTCGGTCACTGTCCACCGCGCATCAGATATGCAATCTGCCTCAAGCACCCAAAGGCCCGCTAACAACGGATCGGCCAATCCATCAGAGAACCCTGCTCAAGACCCGCTCGCCCCAATCCTTCTCAACGCATCTAAGGGTGATCCCGAAGCCTGGAAACAGATCGTCGACCTCTACTCCCGCCGCGTCTACGCCATGGCGCGCTCAAGACTCGGTGGATCGCGAAGAACAGGTGGCAATGGGGGCAGCCGCGAAGCCGCTGGGAATGTTGCTGGGGGAGTAGGGGGCACAGGTCTTTCGAGCCCGCCGCATCGCCGCGACGCCGGGCTGGGCACAGGTGACGACGCGGCGGAGGAAATCACCCAGTCCGTCTTCGTCACCATCGCCTCGAAACTCGCCTCAGGCGGATACACCGAACGCGGCAAGTTCGAGCCTTGGCTCTTCCGCATCGCGATGAACCGCGTCCGCGACGAAGCCCGCAGACGAAAACGCCAGGCCACGCCGACCGACCCCTCCGACCTCGCCTGTCTCACCGACCACGCCGCTCATCAGCACACCTCTGACCACGCCAGCGACTCAGACCGAACCCAACTCCTTTCTCTTCTGCGCGACGCCATGCAACAACTCTCCGAATCCGACCGAGAGATCATCGAACTCCGCCACCACGCCAGTATGTCCTTCAAGTCCATGGCCGACGTACTCGACGAACCCGTGGGCACACTCTTGGCCCGACACCACCGCGCACTCCGCAAACTCAAAGACCTGCTTCCCGCATCCGTCCGATCGCTCTACGAATCTCCTGACCAGGCCCAAATGGGCCAATCCAACAGCCAAACCAAAGGCCAGCCCAACAGCCAGACCAAGGGAGCACACGCATGAACGACCCGATCCAAAGCCCCAAACTCGACCCCGCGGCCGAACTCGACGCGCTCGCCGCCGCAGATCGTGCCGCAGCGCCCAGCGGCATCGAGCAGCGCGTCTACGCCGCGACCGTCGATCATCTCGCTCAGCCCCCGCTCGCCGAACTGCTCCCGGCAGATCTGGCTGCGCTCGCCGCTGCGCTCGA